>NZ_MLAO01000004.1 GCF_002272835.1 Helicobacter sp. 11S03491-1 | reverse complement strand
GTTGGTATTGATTATAGGGAAATACCGGTTCTTGTATTGTAATCGCACTTTGAATATCTGCCCCGCTTTTAGCACTGATATTGATCACAGGAGATTGGACTTGAGAATAACCGCTCCATACTTGCGTAACACTCCCTTGCATAATCGCCCCATCGGAGAGATTGATATTGAGGTGATTTTGAGGGTAAGTAACATTCCCTTTATAAGCATAACCTGTTGTAGCACTATTCCCGGAGAAATTATAAGTCGCACTCCTATAGCGGTTAAACCCCCAAGCAGTTGCATTGATATTCCCTGTCCAAGAAGAATCTTTAAAATTAAAGGTCTGTTCTAAAGAACTATACCGGTAAGAACTCGTGGTGATACTGGTATCCCCTATCAACTGAGAATCCTTGCTAAAATTCAAAATCGTAGTCCCATAAACTTGGTTGAGTCCGGAAGTAAGAGTAAGGACGGATTGATTGCTCAAGTCAAATATTACTGTAGAGTAGTTTGGAGTGTTATTATAGGCACTGGCTGAAAGATCCAATTTCCCGTTAAATTTAAATTGATCTCCAATAACATGCAAAATAGTTGAGTTATCATTGCTAAGGAGATTAGCACCCCCGGATTTAATAGTCCCGTTCATAGTTGCATTATTGAATTTCAATGTTGTTTTGCCGTAACTTTGTGTGTAATTCCCGGTAAAAGTAGAACTATGTTGGACTCAGGCATCTAGGGCAAAGTTGATAAAACTAATGGCTTGCCATTGGGAATAGGGCGTTTTTCCACCGGATTGATAGTTGATAGTGATGAGAGTAATTTTTGAATACTTAGTTTGGATTTTCTTTATTTTTTCTTCGATAGTCTGCGGGGTGGGAAAGGCAAAAGCAAGGTAAGCATGGTTATCTTGAGTGATAAATTCGCATCCTTGGTCATAATAGAGAGTTTTGTTTTTACATAAGAGTTCTAAAAAAATCATATTTTCGAAAATACTTTGAAAGGATTTGGTGGCGCTAAAGGCATATGGAAGTGAAAAGTCGTAAAAATAAATTTTTTTGGGTTTGGAGGGATCTTGGATATGAGGTAGAAAATAAATGACTTGATCTTGTTGGAATTCGTGTATATATTGGTATATTTTGTCTTTTGAAATTTTTATTTGCTTTTTGAGTTGGGTATAGATTTGATTGGTAGTAACTTGGCGAGCTTGGTAAGAAAGGAGATTGCCAAAAAGATACTTTTTATGCTCAAAGGCTAAAGAATTGATTTCTTGTTTTCGAGGTATTTTTTGATATTCATAGAGATATTGGATTTCAGGGAGATTGCCATCTTTGAGAAAATGATTAAAAAGTGTCGTGATAGAAAGATTTTTTTTGTCAAAACTTACATATTCTTCGAAGTTTAGGGGGTGGATTTGCTTGGAAATAAAATCATGAGGGAGAGTTATGTTGTTTGTATTTTTGGAAGGTGTGATGAGGATAATATTTTCCAGATTCGGGAGAGGAAAATCGCAGATATAGTTATCCAGAATGAGAATATCTATGTTTTTTTCCAGATAAATCTTTAGCAATAAAGATTTTGTCAAATCTATATCCACTCTTGGATCTTTACAATCAATATATATAGGCTTTTTAAAATGTTTGGCAAAATCAAGCGCAATAGATGTTTTGCCACATTTTGGAGCGCCATAGAGGTGGATTTTGCCTCTTTTGAGCCCGAATCTGCGAGGCAGGATACTGAAATTTTGGGTTTTTTCTAAAAAATTTTCTTCTAAATCTTGCATGGTTTTTCTTTTTTATCGTTATTATAGCTTAATTATTTCCTTTATAAAAGGAAATAATTTGACCATAAAATTACGAAAAAAACGATAAAGGCTTGCTATTTGAATGGTTTTTTTCTATAATCTCATTTCCAAATTTTGGTAATTACATCAATCATACATTATAAGATTTTGATGAGTTCTTTGCAAAGGAAATGAATAAATGGAAAAGATTAGACTTAAGCTTAAAGCTTATGATCACAGAGTTTTGGACAGATCAGTTGCCTCTATTGTAGAAGCAGTAAAAAGAACAGGTTCAGAGATCAAAGGACCCATCCCACTCCCTACAAAAAATAGAAGATATACAGTTTTGCGTTCTCCACATATCAATAAAGATTCCAGAGAGCAGTTTGAAATTAGGGTGCATAGTAGGGTGATTGACATCATGTCAGCAACTCCGGAAACTGTGGATAGTCTTATGAAGCTTGATTTAGCTCCTGAAGTAGATGTTGAAGTAACTTCAATGGAAAATAAATAAAGCAAAGGATAGAGTAAATGGAATTTCTAGTAGAAAAAATTGGTATGAGTAGAACAGTTGGAGCTCCAAGTGTGCCTGTAACTTTGCTAAAAGTTGTGAATGCCAAAGTATGCCAAGTATATGGGAATGGCAAAGCTTTGATTGCATATCCCAGAGGCAAGCAATTCAACAAAGCTATTGAGGGACAGCAAAAAAAATATAGTCTTAGCAAGGAATTTAATCATTTTGCTACTCTTATGGTGGCTAATAAAGAAGTTGGCGATCTGGATATGAATGGGTTAGAGAACGCTAAAAAACTAAAAGCTACCTTTAGCACTAAAGGACGCGGTTTTACAGGCGCTATGAAGAGATGGAATTTTCAAGGTGGTCCGGCTGCCCATGGGAGCAGATTTCACAGAAGATTAGGTTCTATTGGTAATAGAGAGTGGCCGGGAAGAGTCCAACCGGGCAAAAAAATGGCAGGGCATTATGGAAATGAAAAAGTTACAGGACAAAATGAAATTGTATCTTTTGATAAAGAAAGCGGGATTTTGGTCGTTAAAGGTTCTGTAGCAGGTTTTTCCGGTGCTTATGGCAAGATATTAATTACGAAATAAACAAGGGTCAAAAATGAGTAAGGCAGTAGTATTAGATAACCAACTGAAAAAATCCGGCGAAATTGAATTGCCACAGAGCTATGAACAAATCAATGAACATAATTTGTATCTTTATGTAAAGTCTTATCTTGCTTCTATCCGTGCTAATAGTGCTCATGCAAAAAAACGCGGCGAAGTAAGTGGCGGGGGCAAAAAACCTTGGAGCCAAAAAGGTGGGGGTAGAGCCAGAGCAGGGAGTATCACTTCTCCTATATTTGTAGGGGGTGGTGTTTCCCATGGTCCTAGCAACAATAGAAATTATGATCTCAAAATCAACAAAAAACAAAAAAAGCTTGCGCTTGAATATGCACTCAAACAAAAAGCAGAAACAGGCAGGTTGTATGTGATTGATTCTATAGCCATTGGCAGCGGTAAAACAAAAGATGCTTATCATATGTTTAAGACAATCAATGAGAGGAATACATTATTTGTCTCTCAAATGAGTGATGAAGCTACTTTTTTGGCTTTTAGAAATTTGAAAAAATGTTATTTGGCAGATGCCAATGAAATGAATGCTTATTTGGTTGCAGCTTTTAATTCTGTAGTGATAGAAAAGGCTGTTTTTGATGAAATCATTCAGTCCGCGAAATAAGGGAGGTTACAATGGCAGATATAACTGATATTAAAGCAATGCTCTATACAGAGAAGTCTTTATCTCTTCAAGAGAGTGGTATTATGGTTGTTCAGACTTCAAGCAAAGTTACCAAAAATCAGCTAAAACAAGTTTTCAAGGATTATTTTGGTTTCACTCCTTTGCGTGTGAATTCTTTGAAACAAGATGGCAAAATCAAGCGTTTTAAGGGGAGATTGGGACAGAGAAATGCTTTTAAAAAGTTTTATGTAAAAGTCCCGGAAGGTGCGAAGATTGATTCGCTTGCTGTATAAGGAGAGTAGAAAATGGCAATAAAAACTTATAAACCCTATACACCCGGTAGAAGATTTATGTCCGGTTTGAGTTCAGCAGACATTACTTCTAAACCAAGTGTGAGAAAATTATTAATCAAACTTCCTGTCAGTGCAGGTAGAAATAATAACGGAAGAATTACCAGCAGGCACAAAGAAGGCGGGGCTAAAAAACTTTATAGAATTATTGATTTCAAACGAAATAAATATAATATTGAAGGCAAGGTGCTTGGAATTGAATATGATCCTTATAGAAACTGCAGGATTGCTTTGGTTTCTTATCCTGATGGAGATAAACGATATATTTTGCATCCAAATGGTTTGCATGTAGGAGATGTAGTGATTGCAGCAGAGGCAGGGTTGGATATTAAAACGGGCTTTGCAATGAAATTAAAGAGTATCCCGGTAGGGACAATTATCCACAATATTGAAATGCACCCCGGCGCAGGGGGACAACTCGCCAGAAGTGCCGGCACAAGCGCTCAGATTATGGGTAGAGAAGGGAAATATACAATTATCAGAATGCCAAGTGGAGAAATGCGATATATTCTTGAAGAATGTATGGCAACTATTGGTGTGGTAGGTAATGAGGATTTTATCAATATTTCAATCGGGAAAGCAGGTAGAAATCGTCATCGAGGTATCCGACCACAAACAAGAGGTAGCGCTATGAATCCCGTTGATCACCCCCATGGAGGTGGAGAAGGAAAAACCGGATCAAGCGGTCATCCTGTATCGCCTTGGGGAACTCCGGCTAAGGGTTATAAAACCAGACGCAAAAAAGCTAGCGATCGTTTGATTATTTCTAAAAAGAAAAAATAAGGATATAAAAATGGCAAGATCAATTAAAAAAGGTCCTTTTATTGATGATCATTTGATGAAAAAAACAATAAAAGCCAAAGAAGCTAAAGACAATAAACCTATTAAGACTTGGTCCAGAAGAAGCACTATTTCTCCTGAAATGATAGGGATAACTTACAATGTCCATAACGGTAGGATTTTCATTCCTGTGTATATTACAGAAAATCATGTAGGTTATAAGTTGGGTGAATTTGCTCCTACCAGAACTTTTAAGGGACACAAAGGCAGTGTCCAGAAAAAAATAGGCAAATAAGGAGAAGAGATGAGCACATCATTATTAAAATATATAAGACTTTCTCCAACCAAGGCCAGATTAATTGCCGGAGAAATTCAGGGTATGAATGCTGAATTGGCAATTGCAAGTTTGGAATTTACACCTAATAAAGCTGCCAGAGTGATTTCTAAAGTCATTGCTTCAGCGGTTGCAAATGGAAGTTATGAAGCACAAAATGTTTGTATAACTTCTTGTAGAGTGGATGCAGGTCCTGTGTTGAGAAGATTTATGCCACGTGCAAAAGGTCGGGCTACACCTATTAGAAAACCAACTTCTCATATTTTGGTTGAAGTGGGGTTGGAGAATTCCAAAAATAAAAAAAGCGCCCCAAAAAGTGCTTCTGTTTCAGAAAAAACAACGCCAAAGCAAACATCAAAAAAAGAGCTCAAAGAAGTTAAACAAACAACTTTGAAAAAGACTCCCCCAACAAGCAAAAAAATAAAAGGTGAGGATAAATAATTATGGGACAAAAAGTTAATCCAATAGGTTTAAGATTAGGCATTAACAGAAATTGGGCTTCAAGATGGTTTCCAAGCACTCAAAGTACGCCATTAAATATCGCAGAAGATTACAAAATTAGAAAATTTTTGAAAAAAGAGCTTTATTATGCGGGGGTGAGTGAGATTATTATTGAAAGAGCTGCCAAAAAAATTCGTGTTACTGTGGTAGCAGCAAGACCGGGCTTAATTATTGGTAAAAAAGGTGCAGATATTGAAAAAGTAAAGCAGTCTTTGAAAAATGTTGTTCAAAGAGAGGTTTCCATCAATATTAAAGAAGTTAAAAGACCCCAAGCTAATGCTCAATTGGCAGCTGAAAATGTAGCTACTCAGTTGGAAAAAAGAGTTGCTTTTAGAAGAGCTATGAAAAAAGTTATGCAAACAGCGATTAAATCAGGCGCAAAAGGGATTAAAGTCAAAGTATCCGGCAGATTAGCAGGTGCGGAGATGGCAAGGACTGAATGGTATATGGAAGGGAGAGTGCCACTCCATACACTCAGAGCAAAAATTGATTATGGGTTTGCAGAAGCAATGACAACTTATGGAATCATTGGGATTAAAGTTTGGATTTTTAAAGGTGAAGTTTTGCAAAAAGGTATCCAACCTGAAAAGAAAGAGGACACTAGAGAAAATAGAGAAACCAGAACCAAAAGAAGAGGGAGATAACAACTATGTTAATGCCAAAAAGAACAAAATACAGAAAGCAAATGAAGGGCAGAAATAGAGGTAAATCTTTTAGAGGAGCTTCTTTGGCTTATGGTGATATTGCCATTAAGGCGCTTGAGCATGGCAGGATTGATTCCAGACAAATCGAATCAGCAAGGATTGCCATGACGCGACATATCAAAAGAGCGGGTAAAGTTTGGATTCGAGTATTTCCTGACAAACCCTTGACAGCTAAACCGTTAGAAACAAGAATGGGTAAAGGTAAGGGAAGTGTAGAAAAGTGGGTGATGAATATCAAACCCGGTAGAATTATTTATGAAATGACAGGAATAGATGAAGTTACTGCTCGAGAGGCTTTGGCTTTAGCCCAAAGTAAATTGCCATTTAAGACAAAAATCATAACTAGCGAGAGTGAAAATGAAATTTATTGAACTAAAAGATAAAGAAATAAGCGAATTGAAAAAAATGTTAGTAGAGAAAAAGTCTGAACTTTTTGAGTTAAGACTCAAACTCAAAACAATGCAATTGACCAACTCCAGTCAAATTGTGGCAGTAAGAAAAGATATTGCACGCTTAAATACTGCAATATCTGCTAAGAAGGATTCAAAATGAGTGAAAAACAACCCCATAAAAGAGTCATCCAGGGTAAGGTAGTCAGCAAGGCAGGAGATAAAAGTGTCGTTATTTTGGTCGAAAGAAAAGTCGTACATCCCAAATATAGAAAAATTGTAAAAAGATTCAAAAAATATACCATTCATGATGAAAATAATTCCGTTAAAGTCGGTGAT
Source organism: Helicobacter sp. 11S03491-1 (assembly GCF_002272835.1). NCBI lineage: Bacteria > Pseudomonadati > Campylobacterota > Epsilonproteobacteria > Campylobacterales > Helicobacteraceae > Helicobacter > Helicobacter sp. 11S03491-1. Next base: position 185,895 of record NZ_MLAO01000004.1, on the reverse strand, counting down.
GTGGTGAGTGCTATTGAATGTAAGCCAATTTCTAAAACCAAAGCATTTAACTTAAAAGATATTGTTTTGGTGGGGGTGTAATATGATACAAAGTTTTAGTAGATTAAATGTTGCTGATAACAGCGGTGCAAAAGAAATTATGTGTATAAAAGTATTGGGTGGCAGTCATAGGAGATATGCAACAGTGGGTGATGTGATCGTTGCTTCTGTGAAAAAAGCCATTCCAAATGGAAAAGTCAAAAAAGGACAAGTCATCAAGGCTGTTATTGTGCGCACTAAAAAAGAAATTCATAGAGAAAATGGTTCTTTGATTCGATTTGATGACAATGCAGCTGTTATTTTAGATGCAAAAAAAGAACCTATGGGAACAAGAATTTTTGGTCCTGTTAGTAGAGAAGTGCGGTATGCGAATTTTATGAAAATAGTATCGTTAGCTCCGGAGGTATTGTAGTGGCAAAGTTTAAAATAAAAAAAGGCGATATGGTTAAAATTATTGCCGGTGATGATAAGGGCAAAGTAGGCAAAGTTATAGCTGTTTTACCCAAAAGTGCAGAGGTTATCATAGAGGGCTGTAAAATTGTCAAGAAATCAATCAAGCCAACAGATAATGAACCTAAGGGCGGATTTGTTAATAAAGAAATGCCTATGAGTATTTCTAATGTGAAGAAAGCGCAGGAGAAATAATATGTTTGGTTTGAAAAAAATCTATCAAGAAGAAGTGAAAACAAAATTGGCCAGCGAGCTTGGGATCAAAAATCCTATGCTTTTGCCAAAACTCGAAAAAATTGTGATTAGCGTAGGTGCGGGTGATCATGCAAAAGATTCAAAAATTATGCAAAATATTGCAGATACTATTTCGCTAATAGCAGGGCAAAAAGCTATTATTACTTTGGCAAAAAAATCTGTTGCCGGGTTTAAAATGCGAGAAGGAATGCCTATGGGGGTAAAAGTTACTTTAAGAGGCAATCAAATGTATAATTTTTTAGAAAAACTCATTGTTATTTCGTTGCCTAGGGTGAAAGACTTCAGAGGTGTATCTCGAAATGGATTTGATGGAAGGGGAAATTATAGTTTTGGCTTGAATGAACAATTAATGTTCCCTGAAGTTATTTATGATGATATTATGGTAACCCATGGCATGAATATTACTATTGTTACATCTACACACAAAGATAAAGAGGCATTCAAGTTGCTGGAATTGCTTGGCATGCCATTTGCAAAAGGAAAATAAAATGGCAAAAAAATCTATGATAGCAAAAGCAAAAAGAAAAGCTAAATTTAGCGCTAGAAAATATAGCAGGTGTCAAGTATGCGGCAGACCTCATTCAGTTTATAGAGATTTTGGACTTTGTAGGGTATGCTTGAGAAAAATGGGTAATGAAGGGTTAATTCCCGGACTTCGTAAAGCTAGTTGGTAAGGAAAAAATATGGTAAATGATATAATTGCAGATTCATTGACACGACTTAGAAATGCTTCTATGAGAAGATTAGAGGTTACAACACTTTATTATGCTAAGATTGTTGTATCTATTCTTGAAGTATTTAAGTCCAAAGGTTTCGTAAAAGATTATAATGTAAATAATAAAGAAGGCAAACAGTCTATTTCGGTTCAACTCGCCTATGATGAAAGAGGGTTTCCCCTTATTAATGAGGTCAAAAGAATTAGTAAGCCCGGAAGAAGAGTTTATAAAGGAAGAAATGAACTTAAAAAATTCAAAAATGGTTATGGAACGATCGTGGTAAGCACCAGTAAAGGTGTTGTTGCCAATGAAGATGCTTACAAAGAAAATGTAGGTGGCGAAGCACTTTGTAGTATATGGTAGGAGAAAATTATGTCAAGAGTTGGAAAAAGACCTATTAGCATTCCAAATACAGTGCAAGTAACTGTTGAAGGGAGCAAAATTGTGTTTAAAAGTGGTAAAATAACAAAAGAGTTAGAAACATACCGTAGAGTTCATATTGAACTCAATGCAAATGAATTAGCATTTAAATCTGTAGATAATGAGCCACAATCTCGTGCATATTGGGGAACTTATAGAGCCCTGGCAAGTAATATTGTCGTAGGCATGACCACAGGTTTTAACAAAGTATTAGAAATCAATGGAGTTGGTTACAAAGCAGCTGTTGCAGGCAAAAATTTGGAATTAGCACTGGGTTTTAGTCATCCTGTTAAATACCCTATACCGGAAGGTGTTGAAATAGTCGTTGATAAAAATACAATCACCATCAAGGGGAGCGATAAGCAGCAAATTGGACAAATTGCTGCAGAAATTAGAGAGTTTAGACCTCCTGAACCCTATAAGGGCAAAGGTATTAAATATAGCGATGAGATCATCATTCGCAAAGCCGGTAAAACTGCTAAGAAATAATTAAGGGTGGAATATGACAAGCACAACATTAGAAAGAAAAAAAAGATTAAGACTCAAGCGAAAATTAAGAGTTAAAGGTTCTTTGTTTGGGACAGATGCAAAACCAAGAGTAAGTATTTTTAGATCGAATAAGTATTTATATGCACAAGCTATTGATGATGTCAATCATAAAACGCTTGCTTGTGTTGATGGAAAAAAATTGGCTTTGGGCAATAATAAAGAAGATGCTAAAAACATAGCAAAAGCATTTGCACAAAATCTTAAAGGATTAGGCATTCATGAGGTCATTTATGATAGAAATGGTTATTTATATCATGGTGTAGTTGCTGCTTTTGCAGAGTCTTTGAGAGAAAATGGCATCGTGCTTTAAAGGAAAAATATGGAAATCAATAGAGAAGAATTTAATGAAGTAGTTGTGAATATCGGAAGGGTTACAAAGGTTGTGAAGGGGGGTAGAAGATTTCGGTTTAATGCCCTTGTTGTTGTGGGCAATAAAAATGGGCTTGTTGGTTTTGGTTTGGGTAAAGCAAAAGAAGTTCCCGATGCGATCAAAAAAGCCGTTGATGATGCTTTTAAAAATATTATTGAAGTTAAAATTAAAGGCACTACGATTGCTCATGATATTGAACATAAATATAATGCAAGTAAGATTTTGCTCAAACCTGCAAGTGAAGGAACCGGTGTTATTGCAGGCGGATCGGCAAGACCTGTAATTGAACTGGCAGGTATTAAAGATATTTTAACCAAATCTTTAGGGTCAAATAACCCTTATAATGTTGTGAGAGCAACTGTAAATGCACTTGCTAGAATTAAGGCATAAGGAGTTTTTATGGCATTAGAAAAAATAAAACCCGCTCATGGAAGTATCAAAGATATTAAAAGGGTAGGTAGAGGTCAAGGTAGTGGTATGGGCAAAACTTCTACAAGAGGTGGAAAAGGGCAAACTGCCAGAAGTGGCTACAAGGCTAAACGTGGTTTTGAAGGTGGGCAACAACCTCTTCAAAGAAGATTGCCAAAAGTTGGCTTTAGAACAAAAATCCAAAAACCTTATGTAATTAATATTGATAAATTTAAAAATATCGCTGCCTTATCTGAAATTACCTTTGAAACAATCAGGAGTATTCATAAATTTCCAACTTATATCGAAAAAGTTAAAATAATTGGGATAAATGCACATGAATTACTCTGTAAAATCAAAGATGAACGCATTAGAACCAGTAGGCAAAAATAATGAATAAAGCAATCATTGGCAAGATTTTAATCACTCTTGGTTTTTTATTTTTGTATAGAATTTTGGCTTACGTGCCAATTCCGGGAGTAGATTTAGCCGCGATTAAAGCATTTTTTGATCATAATTCCGGCAATGCATTAGGGCTTTTTAATATGTTTAGTGGGAATGCTGTTTCCAGGTTGAGTATTATTTCTCTTGGTATCATGCCTTATATTACGGCTTCTATCGTCATGGAGTTACTTGCTGCGACTTTTCCTAATCTGGCAAAAATGAAAAAAGAACGTGATGGGATGCAAAAATATATGCAAATTGTCCGTTATGCAACTATCTTTATCACCGTTATACAAGCAGTGAGTGTATCTTTTGGATTGAGAAGCATTGGAGATGGTGTTAATGGTGCTATTATGATTGATATGCAAACCTTTTTGATTATTTCTGTATTTTCTATGCTGACAGGCACAATGCTTTTAATGTGGATAGGGGAACAGATTACCCAAAGAGGAGTTGGGAATGGGATTAGTTTGATTATTTTTGCGGGTATTGTTTCGGGCATACCATCTGCGATTGCAGGAACATTTAATCTTGCCAATACGGGTGAAATTAATTTCTTGGTTTTGATTGGTATTTTTGTCATTATTTTAGCGACAGTGTTTGTTATTATTTATGTAGAGTTAGCAGAGCGTAGAGTGCCTGTTTCTTATGCACGAAAAGTCATCATGCAAAATCAAAATAAGCGTATCATGAATTATATCCCTATCAAGCTAAATCTTAGTGGCGTTATTCCTCCAATTTTTGCTTCTGCTTTGTTGGTTTTTCCTTCTACGATTTTGCAAGCATCATCAAATACAACTATCCAGGCTATAGCAGATTTTTTAAGTCCTAATGGTTATGCTTATAATGTTTTGATGTTTGTATTAGTTATATTTTTTGCTTATTTTTATTCTTCAATAGTGTTTAATTCTAAAGATATAGCTGATAATCTGAAACGACAGGGTGGCTATATACCCGGAATGAGACCCGGAGAGGGGACGTCATCGTTTTTAAATGCAGTTGCCGGTAATTTGACATTTTGGGGATCTTTATATTTGGCAGTGATTTCTACATTGCCTTGGATTCTTGTAAAGGGCATGGGAGTTCCTTTTTATTTTGGCGGGACAGCAGTGCTTATTGTTGTGCAGGTTGCCATTGATACGATGAGGAAAATTGAGGCTCAAATTTATATGAATAAATATAAAACATTAAGCGCAGTAGGTTTTTAGTGTCTATTAATATTAGAAATAAAAAAGAAATAGAATTTTTAAAAAAGCCTAATAAAATAGTTGCTCAGACTCTGGATCTTTTATCTAAACATGCTCAAGAGGGTATGACTACTTTAGAACTTGATAAAATTGCAGAGGATTTTATCTTATCAAATGGAGGGATACCTGCGTTTAAGGGGTTGTATGGTTTTCCTAATGCGGTGTGTATTTCGGTAAATTCTGTTATTATACATGGCATACCTGATAAAACTCCATTAAAGTCCGGAGATATTGTAGGTTTTGATGTAGGGGTTGCGTTTGATGGTTGGTATGGAGATGGGGCAGTTACAATTGGAATAGGGGAAATATCTCCAAAAGATAAACAACTCATAGCTTGTGCAAAAGATACTTTGTATGAAGCTATTGATAAGATTAAAGTCGGACTTCGTTTTAAAGAATTAACTAAGATGATTGAGGATTGTATTTTAGAAAAAGGTTTTGTACCTTTGAGAGGTTTTTGCGGGCATGGTATTGGGAGAAAACCTCATGAAGAACCTGAGATCCCTAATTATTTAGAAAGCCCTACAACCCATTCAGGACCCAAAATCAAAGAAGGAATGGTTTTTTGTCTGGAACCAATGATTTGCCAAAATAGTGGTGAGCCAAAAATTTTATCTGATAATTGGGGGGTAACTTCAGCAGATGGGTTAAATGGCAGTCATTATGAACATACGATTGCAATTATTGAAGGCAAAGCTAAGATACTCACGGAGATATAAATGGCAAAAGATGATGTGATAGAAATTGATGGTAAAGTGATTGAGGCATTGCCTAATGCCACGTTTAAGGTGGAATTAGAAAACAAGCATGTTGTATTGTGTCATATTGCAGGAAAAATGAGAATGCATTATATTAAGATACTTCCCGGAGACAAAGTAAAGCTTGAACTTACGCCTTATAGCTTAGATAAGGGACGCATTACATTTAGATATAAATAGTAAAGCCTGAAGCAACTAAGAAGCTTTTAAACTTTTCTTAGCTATAATAATAGCTTTTTAGTCTTTAAAAAATACAATGGGTTTAAAAATATTTTATGCTTTGGCATAAAACAAGGAGAAACAAAATGAAAGTTCGACCTTCGGTTAAAAAGATGTGTGATAAATGTAAAGTTATCAAGAGAAAAGGTGTAGTTCGAGTGATTTGCTCAACTCCAAAACATAAACAAAGACAAGGATAAAATATGGCTAGAATAGCTGGTGTAGATTTGCCAAAAAAGAAAAGAGTCGAGTATGCTCTTACTTATATTTATGGTATTGGGCTTAAAAGCTCAAGAGATATTTTGAATGCTATAAATATATCTTTTGATAAGCGAGTTCATGATCTCAGCGAAGATGAAGTCTCTGCAATTGCTAAAAAAATTCAAGAAGGCTACATGGTCGAGGGTGATTTGAGAAAAAAGACACAAATGGATATTAAATCATTGATGGATTTAGGAAATTATCGTGGTCTTCGGCATAGAAAAGGCTTGCCTGTGCGAGGTCAAACAACCAAAAATAATGCACGCACAAGAAAAGGCAAGAAAAAAACAGTAGGTAGCAAATAAGGAGACTAAGTCATGGCTAAAAGAAATACGGCAACTAAAAAAAGAGTTATTAAGAAAAATATTGCCAAAGGAATTGTTTGTATATCTGCTTCATTTAACAATACAAATGTAACCATTACTGATGAAATGGGTAATGTTATTTGTTGGGCTACAGCCGGTGGGCTTGGCTTTAAGGGATCAAAAAAATCAACTCCTTATGCAGCCCAACAAGCAGTAGAGAGTGCGATGACAAAAGCAAAAGAACATGGTATCAAAGAAGTAGGTATCAAAGTTCAAGGACCGGGTAGCGGCAGAGAGACTGCAGTAAAAAGTGTCGGCACAATAGAGGGAATTAAAGTTCTTTGGATAAAAGATGTAACCCCATTGCCCCATAATGGTTGCAGACCACCTAAAAGAAGAAGAGTATAAGGGAGTTATATAATGGCAAGATATAGAGGACCGGTTGAAAAATTAGAGAGACGATTTGGAGTGTCTTTGGCTTTAAAGGGCGAGAGAAGATTGGCAGGTAAAAGTGCTTTGGATAAAAGACCTTATGGACCGGGGCAACATGGACAAAGAAGAGGTAAGATTTCTGAATATGGCTTGCAATTGCGTGAAAAACAAAAAGCCAAAGCCATGTATGGAATTTCGGAAAAACAATTTAGATCGATTTTCGTAGAAGCAAACCGACTGGATGGAAATACAGGTGAAAATCTTATTGGCTTGATTGAAAGAAGACTTGATAATGTCGTTTATAGAATGGGGTTTGCTACTACAAGAAGATTTGCTCGTCAATTAGTAACTCATGGGCATATTTTGGTAGATGGCAAAAAGATTGATATTCCTTCTTATTTTGTTTATCCCGGACAAAAAATTGAACTTACAGAGAAAACAAAAAATAATCCTCAAGTAACTAGAGCTATTGAATTAACTTCTCAAACCGGCATATCTCCTTGGGTAGATGTTGATAAAGATAAAAAGTTTGGTATTTTTACAAGATATCCTCAGAGAGAAGAAGTCGTAATCCCGGTAGAGGAAAGGCTCATTGTCGAGTTGTATTCCAAATAATTAGGCGGTGAAAAAATGAAAACTATTAAAACAGCTCCCTATATTCCTACAGATATCAATATAGAAGAGATAAATACGAATAGAATTAAAATATCTGTATATCCTTTTGAGTCCGGCTATGCTATTACTTTGGCTCATCCTATCAGAAGATTATTGCTTTCAAGCTCTGTAGGTTATGCGCCTATAGGATTGAAAATTGAAGGGGTTGCTCACGAATTTGATTCTGTTCGTGGTATTACTGAAGATGTTTCACCTTTTATCGTAAATTTGAAAAATATCCGATTTGTTCATAAAACTCAAGAGGATAATGGTCCTATAACAGTGAATTATTCTTTTAAAGGACCTATGAGTTTATCCGGTGCGGATTTGATTAATGATGTTTTGGACGTTGTGAATAAAAATACTTATTTAGCTACTATTAATGAAGATGCAGTTCTTAATTTTTCTATCATTGTTCAAAAAGGCATTGGTTATGTTCCAAGCGAAAATATAAGAGGTATCATTCCTGAGGATTATATCCCTCTTGATGCTTATTTTACCCCTGTAAAAAAAGCAGTTTATGAAATAGAAAATGTATTGGTAGAAGATAATCCAACTTATGAAAAGATTGTTTTTGATATTGAAACAGATGGACAAATCAACCCTCATGATGCTTTTAAAGAAGCCATTGCAATTATGCATTCACAAATGAGTATTTTTGATGCTGATATGAGTGCAGCTCCTTTGATGGCAAAAAATTCCTCAGAAGACGTAGCTGAATTGAAAGATTTGATGGTAAAAATTGATACATTAAATCTCAGCGCCAGATGTTTTAATTGTTTGGATAGGACAGGCATTCGATATATTGGAGAATTAGTTTTAATGAGTGAAAATGATTTGAAAAACATCAAAAATATGGGTAAAAAATCTTATGATGAAATTGCTGAGAAGCTTCAAGAATTGGGCTATCCTGTAGGTTATGAATTGTCTGATGAGTTGGTGTTGTCTTTGAATAAGAAAATTGTTAAAATGAAAAGCTAAGGAGAAATTATGAGGCATAATCACGGATATAGAAAACTTGGCAGAACTTCTTCCCATAGAAAAGCTTTGTTGAAGAATTTGGCTATTGCTCTGATTGAACATAAAAAAATTGAAACAGGGGTTTTTAAAGCAAAAGAACTTCAGTCTTATATTGAAAAATTAGTAACCATAGCAAGAGTGGGCGATTTTAATTCCCATCGATTTATTTTTAGCTATTTGCAGGATAAATCAGCTACGAAGAAGTTGATTGCAGAAATTGCTCCCGGCTATGCTGATAGAAAAGGTGGCTATACAAGGATTCAAAGAACACGTCTAAGAAGAGGCGATGCTTCTTTGATGGCTACTATAGAATTTGTTTGATTCAGGATTTTTTCCTGAATTGCTTAGGATACTTTTAAAATATCTTTATCTTTTTTTATTGTATCTATAAAAATATATTTTATTCTTGCTTTTATGGTATATTTATTCTTATAAATAAAGCAAGGAATTCTGATGAATCCATTAAATCCCCAAGAATATGCAATTATAATTCAAAAAGCAACAGAACCCCCTTTTAGCGGTAAATATAATGACTTTTTTCAAGAGGGTATTTATGCGTGCAAACAATGTGGCTTAAAGCTTTATACCTCAGAGACTAAATTCAAGTCAAATTGTGGGTGGGCTAGTTTTGATGATGAGATAGCAGGGGCGATCAAATACCAAATTGATGAGGATGGCAGGAGAGTGGAAATTATTTGCGCTCGATGTGAGGGGCATTTAGGGCATGTATTCGTGGGTGAGGGTTATACAGATAAAAATATAAGGCATTGTGTGAATTCATTGTCTCTTGAATTTATTCCCCAAATTTCTAAAAAAGATTAAAGATATAAGATGCAAAATATTTATAGAAGCTTAGAGGTTTTGGACAAACGTGCGGTAGATAAATATCTTTTAAATGAAGATATTTTGATGGAAAATGCAGCAAATTCCATCCATCAATTAATCTCAAAACTTACTCATCAAGGGAGTGTAGTGAATATTGTTTGTGGAGGGGGGAACAATGGAGGAGATGGCTATGGGCTTGCAAGACGTTTGATGGGAGATTATTGTGTGAGAGTTTTTGTAGCCAAAGAACCCAAGACAAAAATGTGCCAACTTCAATATGATCGTGCTATGGAGGCAGGTGTTGAGAAGATAAAAAAAATATTATTTTGTGATGTGGTTGTAGATTGTTTGTTTGGAAGTGGTTTGGCCGGAGAACTTTTACCCGATATGTGCAAGCTCATTTCGGATATGAATAAGGTGGGAAGGATAAAAATTGCTTGTGATGTCCCTAGTGGGATTGATTTAGATGGCAATATAAGCAATGTCGCTTTTAGGGCTGATTGGACTGTGAGTATGGGAGCCTTGAAAAGTTCTCTTTTTAGTGATGCGGCTAAAGATTATGTTGGAAATGTGGTAGTTGGGGATTTGGGAGTGAGCAAAAAGTTATATGAAATTAGCTCTAATACTCAAATGCTTGAAAAAACAGACATGAAATTGCCGGATCGTAAAGTATTGAATGTGCATAAAGGAAATTTTGGACATCTTTGTGTTTATGTCGGTCAAAAAAGTGGGGCAGGTCTTTTAAGTGCAATGGCGGGATTGTATTTTGGAGCGGGGCTTGTGAGTGTCATGGGTAAAGATTTTATCGCCCCCCTTGAGTTGATGCATACTCAAATACTTCCCGAAAATACGAGTGCATGTGTGATTGGGATGGGTATGGGGGAGGTGGGGGAAATTTTGTATCAAATGTTAGAAACATCTCCTTGCGTTTTAGATGCTGATGTGTTTTATCTCCAAGATATGGCTAAGATTTTAGATCATTATGAGCGTTTGATACTTACCCCACACCCTAAAGAATTTGTTTCACTTTTGAAAATATGTAAATTTGGAGAAATGAGTGTGGAAGAACTTCTTAAAAACAAAATAGAAATTCTTAGAGAATTTAGTGCAAAATATCCCCATATTGTTTGTTTGCTAAAAGGTGCAAATACTTTGATTGCACAAAATAATAAAATTTATATCAATACTTTTGGAACTCCTAATTTATCTAAGGGTGGGAGTGGAGATGTGCTTGCAGGAATGATTGGGGCTTTGGTAGCTCAAGGTTATGATTTGCCGGAGGCAGCTATCAGCGCTTCTTTAGCACATTCATTTGCTGCGAGATTAGAAAAATCAACTTATGGGCTTACTCCATTAAAATTAATAGAAAATATTAAAAATATAATTTAATTATTTGTAAAATTTGTTTTTATGAGATAAAATTTCAAAGGATTATCTACATAAAATACAAAGAGAGAATAGATGCAAAGTGGCATAAAAGATCAAGGTGATTGGACAAAAATACCTACTAAATTTGAAAATAAACTTAAAATGATTGTCCAAAAACCATTTTTTAAAATAGCCCTTTTTTCGACTACCTCAATGACGGTATTAGGTAGTGTGGTAATTGCACCTTCTTTGCCTGCTCTTGAAGATCATTTTAAAATGATTTCCGGTATTGATTTTTTGTCCAAACTTATTTTGACCCTGCCGGCCCTTTTTGTTATGTTTTTTTCTCCATTAAGTGGGGCATTGTTGGATAGATTTGGGAGATTGAAATTTTTATTTCCTGCGATGATACTTTGGAGTGTTGCAGGTGGGAGTGGATTTTTTCTGGATAATATTTATTTGATTTTAGTATCCAGGGCAATTTTTGGCATCGCCACAGCTTTTGTAATGACAAGCGCTAGCGCTTTGGTGGGGGATTATTATAGTGGGATTGATAGACAAAAGGCACTTGGCTTGCAAGGTTTTGCAACTTCGGTAGGGAGTGCTATTTTTATTAGTCTTGGAGGTTATCTTTCCAGTATTGATTGGCGGTATCCATTTTTGGTATATCTTTTGGGTATTGTGATTGTTATTTTTGCTTCTATGAAGCTTTTTGAACCTAGGAAATTAAAATTTCATATAGAAAACATTGTCATTGAAGAGACGCAAAAATTCAATTTTTTCAGATTTCTTCCTGTGTATTTATTGGCTTTTTTTTGTCTTGTAGTTTATTATATTTCTCCTACTCAAATTCCTTTTTTTATTGTGCATTATCTCCATAAAAGCAGCGATATTGTCGGGATTTCTATGTCAGCATCAGCTATTGCCTATGGAGTATTTTCTTTATTTTATAATCGTTTGAGAAATATTTTGAGTATTAACAAAGTTTATGCTTTGTGTTTATTCTTAATGGGGAGTTGTTTTTTACTTTTGTTTATTTTTCATAATTATATTATTGTCATTATCTCTTTGATGTTTTTAGGAGCCGGAGGGGGGATGATTATTGTCAATAACAGTTCTTATTTGATGTCTATAGCTCCTGAATCTCAACGTGCAAGGGCATTGGGATTTTTGGCAAGCGCTATCTTTTTTGGACAATTTGCCTCTCCTTTTATTACCCAGCCCATTGTTAATGAAGTAGGGCTTTTAAATTTATTTTTAATTTTTGCTCTTGTGATTTATGCTTGTGCGCTAGGATTTTTTATTAAAAGAAAGTCCAAAAATTAAGCAGTGAAAATGAATGAAAATGATAGAATTTAAAATCTTAGAAATAAAGCAGTAAGAAATGCCTGAAATTCCAAATAGCCATTCTATTAATATTGAACGTGTCGTTATTTCTTCAATTATTTTTGATCCAAGTAAGTTTGATGAAATTGCAGATTTATTAGAGCCCAAAGATTTTTCTCATATTCCCCATAGAAGTATTTTTGAAGTTTGCTTGGAACTTTTTAGACAAGATTTGCCCCTGGATGAAGAATTTATACGTTCCAAAATTCCCGAAAATAGAAAAATTAGCGATGAAGAGTTCTTGTTTATTATCTCTACTAATCCAATTGCCAATATTGAGGCTTATATTAGAGAGCTTAAAAATATCTCTATTAAAAGAGAGCTTCATACTTTAGCCAATGTCCTTCGGGAAAAATCTCTTGATACAGGGGAAAATAGCGAGGAAATACTAGATGATATTGAGAGGTTGATTTATAATATTTCTATCAAGAGTATTCAGAGCGATTTTAAAGCAAGCAAGGAGGTTGTTTATAGCACGGTTGAGTTTATAAAAGAGATGAAAGCAAGAGGCAATAGTGTCCTTACAGGCTTAAATACCGGATTTAAAGAACTCAATAAGATTACAACAGGATTCAATAAGGGAGAGTTGATTATCATTGGCGCAAGACCCTCAATGGGAAAGACGACCTTATTTTTGAATATGGCTCAAGCGATTCTTAATCAAAATAAGGGAGTAGCTGTTTTTAGTCTGGAAATGCCTGCAGAACACTTGATGCTTAGAATGCTTTCGTCTATGAGTTCTATTCCTTTGCAAGAATTAAAAGTTGGTAATCTTGATGATATGCAATGGCAGGAACTTTCCAGGTGTTCAGAAGTGATGAGTTCAAAAAATTTATTTATTGATGATGGGAGTATTTTGAGTATTAATCAACTGCGATCCAAACTCCGCAAGCTTAAAAGTAAAAATCCGGATATTGAAGTTGCTATTGTTGATTATTTGCAATTAATGGGTAATGGAAGTAGCAGAAGAGGGGACATGGCAAGACAAGAGGAAATTAGTGAAATCAGTCGAGGGCTTAAAACCTTAGCAAGAGAGTTAGCAATCCCTATTGTTGCTCTCTCCCAACTGAATCGATCTTTAGAAAGTAGAGAGGATAAACGTCCTATTTTGTCAGATCTGAGGGAGTCTGGAGCGATTGAGCAAGATGCCGATATTATTTTATTTTTGTATCGCGATGAAGTCTATAAAAAACGAAGCGAAAAAGAAAAACTGGCCAAACTGAAAAAAGAAGGCAATGATAAGGCACTCAAAGCTTATGAGGATGAACTTAAAAAAGCTAGAGATGAATATAGGGGTGGGGGAATTGAGCCTGCTGAAATTATTGTGGCAAAGAACAGGAATGGAGAAACAAACACAATTAAAATTCAATTTAATAAAGCCTTTACTCGTTTTGAAGATATTGCGCATGAGAGTGAAATTGCTTATACTCCTACCAAAATAGACAATGATTCTTCTGTTTATGCTGTTAATATTTAAGTAGTGAATAAATTTAGCGCCTCTCCTTATAATATTGAGTTAATCAGTGGTCTAAGGGAGTGGTCTTGGGTGATTGGAATTTTAGTTGTTGTGTTTGTTTATAGTTTGGGGCATAAATATTATGAATTCTCAAAAATCGATTTTTCCTCTCCTCAAGAGATTCATGCACAAGTTTTATTACAATATGAAAAATTTAAGAAAAAAACTTCAAAATACAATCAAAATGCAACAGATCATTATTTTGTATTGAAACTCATGGATTTAGAAAGAAATATTTTTTATACAATTTCCAAAGAAGATATTAAAATGATTGCTAATCGTTATGTGCGAGTGTATGGACAAATTAGGGAATGTAGTTTTATGCAATTTTTAAAGAGTTGTTATATTAATGCCTATAGTATTTCGCTGCTTCACAAGCGGGACTTTAGGGACAAGATACGCTCCTATATTGATACACAACATCAAAACGATGGAAATGCACACAATCTCATAGGGAATCTTTATCGCGCCTTATTTATTGCTGATCCTTTGGATAAATCTTGGAGAGAAATATCAAATGCTTTGGGTTTAGCCCATATTATTGCCATTAGCGGATTTCATTTGGGGATTTTGAGCACTTTTTTATATGTTTTATTCCGTCCATTTTATCGTTATTTTCAAAGGCGTTATTTTTCTTATCGAAATGAAGCTTATGATTTGGGGGGATTGGTTTTGATTTTTATGTTTGGATATTTGTTGCTTCTGGATTATCAACCTTCCTTTTTTCGATCTTTTATAATGGCAATAGTTGGATTTTTTGTTTATTTTAGCGGGATTAGAATTTTCAGTTTTTCTTTATTGTTTTTTGTATGCTTATTTTGTATCGCTTTTTTTCCGGCATTGGTTTTGAATGCAGGGTTTATTTTGTCTGTTGCGGGAGTATTTTATATATTTTTATTTATAAAGCATTTTCCTAAAATTTCCAAAATTCCTTATTGGATTTGTTTTGATATAGCCATTTTTCTAAATATTACTTCTATTGTGCATTATTTTTTCCCTTATTTTTCTCCTTATCAGTTTATTTCGATTCCGGTGAGTATTTTATTTATTATTTTTTTCCCATTAAGTTTAGTATCACATTTTTTGAGATTGGGAGATTTTTTGGATTATTTTTTATTAAAAGCTTTGTTGGTAAAACCCCCTGTTATTGAATACTATACTTCTATTTGGTGGGTAATTTTTTATGTGGGTATTTCTTTGTATGCATTCAAATCAAAAATTGCCTATTGGTTTTTAAATGCTTTGAGTGTAGGATTTTTTATTTTCTTGCTTTTAAAATATTTATAGTTTTTTATAGTCAAAAAATTGTAAAATATATCAAAATATTAAGGAAAGCAATGAATACAATTTTTAGGCTTATAGGCAAGGGAATTTTGGTTTTATTGCCTATTATTATCCTGCTTTGGTTTTTATCTTTTATTTTTGGTTTTATTAAAGGCTTTGTTGAAATTATTTTTAATACTACTGCTAATAGCATAAGCGCGACAATTAGTATTTTGATTGTTATGGTGCTCTTGCTTATTTATGCAGGGTTTTTGTTTGAAAAAAATAAAGAATTTTTATTAATTAAAGTTTCTGAATTTATTATTAGCAAGATTCCCGGAGTAGCTACGATTTATGCAGTTCTAAAAGATGTGATTAAAATGTTTTCAGGAAAAGGTGGGGACAATTATTTGGGTGTGGCTTATGTTGATTTGGCCGGAAATAGTGTGATAGGTTTCATCACAAAAGAAGAAGAAGGGTATTATTGGGTTTTTGTCCCTACAACTCCCAACCCTACATCAGGTATTTTGCTTCGAGTAAAAAATGATCAATTACAAAGATCAGATATGAGTGTTTCTGAGGGTCTAAAAAAAGTTGTCTCATTGGGTATTAAGTGATTATAGGGGAATAAAGAGTGTTTAAAAAGTTTAAAGAATTTAGCGAGTTAGTTGCTTTTGAGCATACAATTTTTTCGGGTGCATTTATTTTGATTGCGATGATTGTGGCTTCTGTAGAGATAAACAATAGCATATGGTTTGGTTTTAGAATTTTGTTTTTGTGTATTTTGGCTTTGGTAAGTGCGAGAAATTTTGCAATGGGTTTTAATCGTTATTGCGATCGTGATATTGATATAAAAAATTCCAGAACAGACAAAAGACCTAGTGTAGATGGTAGAATATCTCCATTTTCAGTTTTGTTATTTTGTATTTTTAATGCAATGATTTTTATAGGGGTGAGTTATTATATCAATGAATTGGCTTTTTATTTGTCTATCCCTTTTTTGATTATTCTGGGGGGATATTCTTACACAAAAAGATTTAGTTATTTAGCACATTTGGTTTTGGGTATTTCTTTGGGATTAGCTCCTATTGCAGGGGTTATTGCAGTTACAGGAGAGATAACTCTATGGAGTGTGTTTTTAGCTATGGGGGTGGTGTTTTGGGTGGGAGGGTTTGATTTACTGTATTCGATTCAAGATATTGAATTTGATAAAAAAGAAGGGTTATATTCTATCCCTGCTATTTTTGGAGAGCGAAAAACACTCATTATTTCCAGAGTGTTTCATGTTTTGGCTGTTATTTTTTGGGCATTATTTATAGGATTTTCTCAAGGTTGGATTTTTGCTTATATAGGACTTTTGGCTTCAATAATAATGCTTGTGTATGAGCAGTATTTAGTAAGTTTGGATTTTAAAAATATTCCTAAGGCTTTTTTTGTAACAAATGGCTATTTGGGTTTTGTATTTTTTATTTTTATTTTAATTGATGGCATAGGCAAAACTCATGGGATGTGATTATGGAAAGATTTGTAAAGAAAATGGCATTTATACCCGTATTGTTTCTTGTTGCTTGAATGTTTGGTATGATGAGGTATCAAAGTCATGTGAGCAGGAATATTTAAAGTTAGCTGATATGGGAAATGATGGTTTCAATCATTATTTGGAGCATTTGAAACTAAAAAATAAAATTCAAGATGGAGATGGAATAGTCATAGAAATTTTGACAAGGATTTATCAAAAACTTGTTCATTTAGAAAATCTAATCCAACATCACGAAGAAACTTTCCTTCCCCTAAAACAAGAGGGGATTATTTGTGCTTTAGGGCATGGGGTGGTTTGTTTAGAAAATGCAGATTTCAAAAGAGGGCAAAAGTATTATATGAGGTTTGAGCTTCCGGTATTTCCACAACGTTATATAGGCATATTCGTAGAGGCATTTGATAAGGAAATACTCAAAATTACTCAAATGCACCAAAGAGATATTCAAGATTTTGATACTTATATTGCAAATAAAGAAATAGAAAATCTGAGAATTCAACATAAAAGAAAGGATATATAAATGGAGTTTAGTTCTGATGAGTTATTATTAGCCATATCGGGGTTAGTTTTATTAGTATTGGTATTTTTGGTTTTGTATAATTATATCAAAGATAGAGAATCACTCAAAAAAACGCAACGACTTGAGAAGGCAATTGAGGCATTGAGTAAGGAAATTTACAAAACAAGAAAGTGGATTCAAGAAAATGAGATGCAAGCAGAGTTTGCAAATTCTACATTGGGAAATAATATTAAAGACGAAGTAAAAAGCAATTTAAATTCAAGTTTATCAAACTTGTATTCTCATATACAAAATATGCAACAAACACTAGATAAAGATAGGGACTATTTTGAAGAAAAGATTATTTCACTTGAGGGTAAGGTGAGAGAATTTGGGCATTTTTCTTCAAGCGGGAATGATGTGGATGAGAAACGTATTGTTGCAATGTTTCAAGATGGTTGGAGCATTGATTCTATCGCCAAAGAGCTTAGGGTTGGACGAGGTGAAGTAGAATTTACTTTGAAACTTGCAGATATTAAATAAAAGTTTTTTATAGAATGCGAATTGTTGAATTTTATTCAGAACAAAAAACTTGCAGTTATATCAAAACAAAAATAAGCCAATTTTATTATTTGTATATTGAAGAATGTCGTCCTTATTTTTATAGAGGTTTGCTTGAACGGGGTTGGAGGCGATTTGGAAGATATTTTTTTGTCCCTGTATGCCCCTATTGCAATGATTGCATTTCGATTCGTCAATTAGTAGATGTTTTTGAATATAGCAAAAATCATAAACGTGTTTTGAATAAAAATAAATTTATCAAACTTGTGATTTCAAAACCCATTGTCGATAATGAACGTCTTATTCTGTATGATAAATACCACCGACATATGGTTACAAAAAAGGGTTGGGAGTATAAGGGAATTGATGCAATGAGTTATCAGGATATGTTTGTTGCAGGATTTATGGATTTTGGTTATGAATTTGCATATTATTTAGATGATAAACTTGTGGGTGTAGGGCTTGTAGATATGTTTTTAGATAGCATGTCTGCAATTTATTTTTTTTATGATCATCATGAGAGTCATCTGAGTCTTGGTACTTTTAATATTCTATCTCAAATAAGGGTTGCCAAAGAAAAAAGATTCAAATATTTTTATCCGGGATATTGGATTAAAAATCATTATTGTATGGGTTATAAAGAGCGTTTCAAGCCTTTTGAAATGCTTTTGAATGCACCGGATTTGTTTGATGTGCCTTTTTGGCAAATTTATCAAAAGGAAGAATAATGGGCATTACAAATAGTGTTTCGAGATATTTTGGGAGATTTGCTAATTATGAATTTCCTCGGGCGATTCAAAAAGTGATCAATAGTATTTATGTCAAAATTTTTGATATTGATTTGAATGAGTTTGATTCATTGCAGTCTTATAAAAGTTTGAATGCGCTTTTTACCAGATCTTTAAAGGTTTCCAGGAAGTTTGATACTTCTGAAGAATGTCTGATTTCTCCTTGTGATTGTTTGATCACGCAATATGCCCAAGTTCAAGAGAATAGGGCGCTTCAAATTAAGGGTATGGCTTATAGTGTTGCGGCATTGTTGGGGTTGAAACAGGATTTACAAGAGGGGTATAGTTATTTAAATTTTTATCTTTCCCCAAAAGATTATCATCACTATCATGCTCCTTGTGATATGGAAATTCTTGAAGTGCGTTATTTTGCCGGGAAACTTCTTAGTGTCAATCAACCTTCTTTGAAAAAAAACACTGATTTGTTTATACAAAATGAACGCGTTGTAGTGGTTGGGCGAGACAAAAAAGGAGAAATGATGTATTATGTGGCTGTAGGAGCTTTAAATGTAGGGCAGATGGTGTTGCATTTTGAACCAAAAATACAGACAAATAAAATAGCCAATCAAAATATAGTTTATGTTTATTCCAATCCTATTTTAATTTCAAAGGGCGAGGAGTTGGGATTATTTAAAATGGGTTCCACGATTGTTTTATTTATGAAAGATATAAAAATAACTGCTTTAAAAGAAAATAGTGTAAAATTTGGCGATACAATAGGGATATTTGTTTAGAGAAAGGATATAAGAAAGTCCTAAAGGAAGTATATGCAAGAAATTAAAAAACAAATTAGAGAGCTTTTGATAGAGTTAGATGGCTTATTGGTAGCTCATTTTTATCAAAAAGATGATATTGTAGAAATCGCAGATTTAACGGGTGATAGTTTGGAATTGGCTAAAAAGGCTTCTCGGAGTGAAAAAAATTTAATTGTATTTTGTGGGGTAGGGTTTATGGGTCAAAGTGTCAAAATTTTGGCTCCTCAAAAAAGTGTGATTATGCCAAAAATCGCTTGTTGTTCTATGGCAAGGATGGTCAGTAGCGATTACTTTGATGAAAGTATAGCGCTTTTTGAAGAGTATGGGATCATTAAAGATAGAATTTTGCCCATTACTTATATTAATTCTAATGCTGAAGTCAAAGCAAAAGTGGGTGAAATGGAAGGACTTGTTTGCACAAGTAGCAATGCTAAAAAAATTTTTGATTTTGCCAAAGCTAAAAATAAAAAAATATTCTTTTTACCTGATAAATGTTTGGGTGAAAATCTTGCAAGGGCAGATGGGTTGGAATCTGCTATTTTGGGCGTAGATTCTAAAGAAAAAGTACTAAAGGCAGATGTAGTTTGTTATAACGGTTTTTGTTCGGTACACCAATTGTTTATGCCCTCTGATGTAGAATTTTTTAGAGAAAAATATCCTGATATTTTGGTCGTCGTGCATCCTGAATGTCGTCCTGATGTCGTAGAAATGGCTGATTTTGTTGGCTCTACAAGCCAGATTATCAAATATGTGCATGCTCTCCCTCCTTTTCAAAAAGTTGTTGTAGGCACTGAATTTAATCTTGTCAATCGCTTGCGACCTCCTTATGAAGGTAGCAACAATACTTTTGTCCTTTCCGGGACAATACCTGAATGCCCGACCATGAATGAGACAACTTTAAATGATATTGTGGAGGTATTGCAAGCATACAAAAAAAGGCAGATTTATAATGAAATTGTGATTGATTCAAAAATATCTAAACTTGCCAAGCAAGCTTTGGATAGGATGATGGAGTTATCTTAATGATAGAAAGTAAAAGACGCTTTGTTGAGAGTGCATTGAGTGAGGATTTGGGACGCGGAGATTTGTTTGAACGTTTGGTAAAAAATGATTTTTTAACAAAAGCTAGGGTTGTCGCCAAAGATGATGGGATTTTTTCAGGACAGGCATATGCTTGTGAGCTTTTTGGTCTTTGTAATATAGCTTGTGAATGGAGAGTCGGAGATAAAGAGAGTTTTTCTTCCGGAGATATTTTGCTTGAATTAGAGGCTTCTTATACGCTATTGCTAAAGATCGAACGCACACTTTTGAATATTCTCCAACATTCTAGTGGTATTGCAACCAATACAGCCGGTTATGTTGCAGGTCTTAGAGGGATTGATATAGCGATTTTAGATACAAGAAAGACGCGACCCCTTTTGAGAGATTTTGAAAAATACTCAGTGCGCAATGGAGGTGCAAAAAATCATCGGATGGGATTAGATGATACGTTAATGCTCAAAGATACACATCTTAAGCATATCAAAGAAGGTGATTTAAAATCTTTAATACATGAGGCTAGGAAACATATTCCATGGACGGCAAAAATTGAAGTAGAATGCGAGGGATTAGAATTTGCCAAAATTGCTATGGAATCCGGAGCTGATATTGTAATGTGCGATAATATGAAGCCTGAGGCTATCAAAGAAGTCGTAGCTTTTAGAAATCTTTATTGTCCTTCTGTCTTGCTTGAGGGTAGTGGAAAAATCTCAAAAGAAACTATGCTTGAATATGCCAAAAGTGGTGTAGATGCTATCAGTATTGGGGCGCTGATCCATCAAAGCGTATGGATTGATATGAGTATGAAAATGGTGTAAGTTGGACAAAGAATCTTATTTTATTCGGAGATTGATTCAAAGTAATATCACCAAGGGGATCGGAGATGATGGAGTCGTTTTTTGTAACAAAAAATCTATTTTATTTCCATCCGAGGAATTTTGTCTTTTTAATGATATTTCTATGCCTGTTTATGCAATGGATATGTTTTGGGAGGGGGTGCATTTTAAGAGGGGATGGTTTTCTCCAAGTGAGGTTGCACAAAAGGCATTTTTAGTTAATATTTCAGATATTTTAGCTATGAATGCAGTTCCTAAATATGTTATTTTAGGCATATCTTTACCAAAAGATATTTCAAATTTCTTTATAGATGAATTGGTATTGGGAATACAAAAAATTTGCAAAAAATTTAAAATTAAAATTATTGGAGGAGATACCATTGGGGGGAGTCAATTGGGGTTTGCTATTAGTATGATAGGAGAAGGATGCCCCAAAATACTTTTTAGAAAAAAGGCACAAATAGGGGACTTAATCGTCCATACCGGAAAAATTGGAGAAAGTTATCAAGAGCTTATAAAACTCTTGAGAGGAGGGAGGGGAAATAAAAAATCACGTTTTTTTTATCCCTTGTTGCGTGGGGAATTTATCAAAAAAATAGCAGGTTTTGCACATTTGGGAATAGATATTTCTGATGGAATAGCCACTGAACTTAATCGTCTCTCCAAAATCAACAAGCTTCACTTTAAACTTTATTGCCCAAGAAAACGAATTTATCAAAGCGGGGAAGAGTATGAAATGCTTTTTTGCATTGCTCCAAAAGATTATATAAAAACAAAAATTTTGGCTCAAAAATGTCGATTAAACCTTGAATGTATTGGCGAAGTAGTGCGGGGAATGAGTGCCTATCAAACTCATGAATGGCATGGATAGATGATTGTTCAAATAAAAATATGTTTTGATAAATGTTGCTTAAGAGAATTATGATCAGAATTTTAATCAGCAAAATATGCCCTTAAATAAGCCGGTTAAATATTATAAAATTTTCTATAAGTATGGAGATAAAGAGATTGTGTTTTATTTGTATCCTTAGTGATTGCATCAAAATTTTTAAACTTAATATTGTGATGCATTCTTAGGCTATGAAGTAATTTGCTTGGGGGTTCCTATAAATATCAAAACTTCGTATTCTGCTTTTTCGTAAGGGATATGATTTCTAAAATATTTTGCTTCTTGATAGCTTAAATTGCCTCCTCCTAATAGTCCTGAATTTTTTAGATGCCGGAGGAAATCTTGCCGATTTTGAAAGGATTCTTCAAAATGCGCTATATAACTTTTGCCTCTAAAATATTTCCCAAGCATATCTTTGAGGGCTTCTTTAGATCGCAGCGGGGAAGAGGTGTTTAAAAAATTATGCACACTTTTTAAACTTTTGTTTGTGTAAATTCCAAATGCAACTTCTGAGCAATTTTGTGCAATTTTAGACAATATATATTCGAGATTCTTTGCCCATTGCAAAGAAGATGCAGCTATAATCAAATCGCTTTTAGGAAGAGAGATTTTTTCAAAATCCTCACATATAAGGTTAATATTTTGAATATGATTTAATTGCTTGGGGTGATAGAAAAGCATTTCTTTGGCTATATCAATCCCGATAAAATTTTTTACTTTTATTTTTAATTTTTCTATCTCTATTGCCACGCTCCCACTCCCACACCCTATATCAAGGACATGATAAAAATATTTATATTGCAGTTTATTTAACAATAGGTGAGCAATACGAGTTTGAATCAAGGCAGATTTCTGATAAACATGAGCTTGTCTTGCAAATGAATTTTGATTATTTTTAATAGTTTGCATTTGTGAATTTTATCTTCTGATCAATAAAGTTTTGGTAAAATCTTATCTTAAATATTTTATGGAGAGAATAATGATCAATACACTCCTTGTGATTCAAATCATTTTAGCAATTTTAATCGTCATTGTAGTTTTGCTACAAAAAAGCTCAAGCATTGGTCTTGGTGTCTATAGTGGGAGTAATGAATCTGTTTTTGGCGCAAAAGGTCCGGCAGGATTTATGGCAAAACTAACAATGTTATTAGGCTTTTTATTTTTAGTCAATACAATTTCTTTGGGTTTTATTTACAACAAAGAGCACAATAAAAGTCTCCTTGATAATACCTCTGAAACCTCCAAAAAAGTACTTGTTCCTGCTGCACCATTGCAAAATACACTTGAACCTGTCAAGCCATTAGCGCCACTTGCCCCTCAAAATCAGGAAACCAAAAAGGAAAAATAATGCTGGGAGAAATTTATAGCTACACTAAAAATCATATGGATAAAACATTGGAATCTCTGCGTAGGGATTTTAGCACTCTTAGAAGCGGTAAAGTCTCCATTAGCATACTGGATAATATCCGTATTCATTATTATGATACGCCTACACCTTTAAATCAGGTTGGTTCTGTCATTGCTCAAGATGCAACAACTATTGTCATCACCCCATGGGAAAAAAATCTTCTCAAAGATATTGAACGTGCCATCCAAGAAGCTAATATTGGTGTCAATCCAAATTCTGACAGTGATTGTATTAAATTATTTTTTCCCCCAATGACTCAAGAACAAAGAAAAGAAATTGCCAAAGAGGCTAAAGGTATGGGAGAAAAAGCAAAAATAGCTATCCGCAACATTAGACAGGATTCTAATAATCAGGTCAAAAAACTTGAGAAAGATAAAGAAATCACTGAAGATGAAAGCAAAAAGGGATTAGAAGAAATCCAAAAATACACAGATGAGTATGTAAAAAAAATTGAAGAAATGACTAGAAGCAAAGAAGAAGAAACTATGAAAGTCTAGGGTTTTAAAACTCTTGATTTTAAAACCTTAACAAAAAAGAAGGAAAACATGGGATTAGATATTAAAAAATATTATATACAAGCCAATGCTTTGCTAGAGGGACATTTTTTGTTAAGTAGCGGCAATCATTCTGATTATTACCTCCAGTCTGCTAAAGTTTTGGAAAATCCAAAAACTGCAGAAATTTTAGCTCAAGCATTAGCCCGACAAATTCAAGAAGCAAAAATAAGTGTTGATTGTGTTTGTTCTCCGGCACTTGGAGGGATTTTGGCAGGGTATGAACTTGCCAGGGCATTAGGTGTGAGGTTTATTTTTACTGAACGTGTAGAAGGGCAGATGAGTTTAAGAAGAGGTTTTAGTATCAAAACAAATGAAAAAGTCCTGATTTGTGAGGATATTATCACAACCGGAGGATCTGCGCTTGAGGCTGCAAGATGTGTAGAATTCCAAGGGGGGAAGGTTGTTGCTTATGCCGGGCTTGCTAATCGTGGATTTTGCCAAAGAATGGGATCTGTATTAGAAAAAAAACCTGAATGCAGACTTCCTGATGAGGTGCCATTGTTTGCTCTTGAAGATTTTATTTTTAATATGTATGATCCTAAAGATTGTCCTCTTTGTAAAGCAGGTAAAGATAAAGCCATTAAGCCCGGCAGTAGAGGGAATTAGGATTTTATTTGAAAAATCAACCCAAACACAGATGGAGAAATACCAAAAAACCAAAAAATCCCCACTCTATCCCAACCCCTAAAAAATCTACCATCATGCAGACATTGCAAGAAATTTATGCCTTTAGAAGAATCAAAGCTTTTATCACAGATTTATTTATGATTTATACCCCTATTCTTTATGTTGTTACTTATCTTATTTTGGGAAGTGCTGAAAAATTTCGCCATGATCAAGTAAGTATTTTTATTTGTTTGTTGCTTTATGGCATTATCTCTGCCATTTTTATTGCTATTTCCTCTCAAACACCGGGATTGCGATATATGGAATTAGCTATTAGCGCGCCAAATGGTAAAAAAATAGGATTTTTCAAAGCGCTCATAAGGTTTTTTATATGGATATTCGGGGTAGCCATACTTCTAGGACTTATTACACCATTTTTTCGCAAAGATAAAAAATGCCTTCATGATATTATTTGCAATACGACTCTTGTCCAAAAAATATCAAAGACAAAATCTTAAATCCAATTTTTCTGTGTTTCCAACGCTTTAATAGATACTTAAAAATTTTTTAGCTAAAATCCTAAATATACAACGACTGGAAAAAGGTTTTTCATGGAACATAGACTTTTTACTTTTGCAAGTTTAATCAATCCGGATCATGATTTTATTATCGGTTTTTATACTGTTATATGTGCATTAGTTGCTGTAATTACGGCAAAAATTGCAACAAATAAAATGCAAGTTATTCCCTCAGGAATCCAAAATATCTATGAAAGTGCTTTGAGTGGCATGTTGTTTATGGCAAAAGATATTATTGGAGAAAAATTAGCCAGGAAATATTTTCCTCTTGCCGGAACAATTGGAATATTAGTTTTTTTCTGCAATATGCTTGGTATTATTCCGGGGTTTGAAGCTCCTACTGCAAATTGGAGTTTTACTCTTGTGTTGGCTTTGATAGTCTTCTTTTATTATCATTATGAAGGATTAAAAGCGCATGGGTTTTTTCATTATATTGCCCATTTTATGGGACCCGTTAAATGGCTTTCACCTTTAATGTTTCCTATTGAAATCATTTCACATTTTTCGCGTATTATTTCGCTTTCTTTTCGTCTCTTTGGTAATATTAAAGGTGATGATATGTTTTTGTTGGTAATGCTGATGCTTGTGCCTTGGATTATTCCTATTGCGCCTTTTGGAATACTTGTTTTTATGGGAGCATTACAAGCTTTTGTTTTTATGATACTTACTTATGTATATCTTGCCGGAGCTGTGGTAGTACAAGATCAAGATCAACTCTAAACAAAATGAAAAAAATTACCATTGTCAAACTTTTAGAGTTTTTTGTGGGTTTGTTCTCCGGGATGAGTGTGTTTGGAAGTATTGCTTGTTTTTTGGCATTCAAAGATTTTAGTCCTCTTATCGCTCTTGTATTATCTCTGATTTTTTTTGCTATTTTTAGTTTTTTTGGTATTGTAGCCAAGGCTTTAAGTATCCTTCTCAAAGCCGATGAATCCAAACATGTTTGAAAGCTATTTTATCACTTCGCCTCTTCTTTATCCTCAAAATTCTGTTGAAATTTTTTATCATCATCTCCGGAATATTTCTTTACATCATAGTATTGACAAAGCCTGTTTTAGAGATAATGTAAACATAATTCCTATAGATTTAATCAAAGTATTTGCGCAATGGTGTCAATCTCATCATATCAAAAGTTTTTTGAATTTATCAAACACTTCTTTGAGTTTGAAAATTGCCAATCAATGCAATATAGATGGCATACATATCAAAAGTAACCAACTTCACACTATTAAAATAGCTATCAGTGAAAAAAAAAGTATTTTTTATAGCGCTCATCAAAGCAATGAAATTCTGCAAGCTCTAGATTTGGGAGCTCATTTTGTTACTATTAGCCCAATATTTCCAACCCCCAATAAGCCAAAACCTTTGGGGATAGACTACTGCAGCCATCTTAACTCTCATATCAAACCTCATTTATTTGCATTAGGAGGGATCATTACTGAAGAACAAATCAATGCTATAAAATCTTTTCATTTAAGAGGTTTTGGTTCTATAAGATATTTTTTGCCACATAATTTAGTTTTTTAGGCAAACATAAGAATCTCCCCATTGATAAATACATTCTAAAACGCTAGCTAACTCTTTGCCCTTATTTGTTAAATGATATTCTACGCGTGGGGGAATTTCACTAAATACTTCTCGTTGAATAATTTGTTCTTCTTCAAGTTCTTTTAATTTTATGCAAAGAGTTTTTTGGGTCATGTAAGGTTCGAAAAAATCCCTGAGATCTTTGAATCGTTTTTTTCCATCTAAAAGCTTATAAGCAATATAAAGCTTCCAGCGATCGTTAAAAATCTTTCCAAAATATGATACCGGACAGAGATTATCAATTGCATATTTTTTATTTTGTTTCATGTGTTTATTATAACACATTTTAGAGACTCAGTAAAAATAAAGTAACTTACTTTTAATAAAGTAAGTTACTTTTAAGATAATTATGATATTATATGAAATCTTAAATTTAAAGGAAATTCAATGAAAACACTCATTATTTTGGCTCATCCAAATCTGGAAGAATCTGTTGTCAATAAAGCCTTAACCCAAAGCATTATAGATGCAGATATTACTGTGCGTGATATTTATAAAATTTACCCCCAAGGTAAAATTGATAGAGATAAAGAAGTAGCGCTTCTAGGGTCTCATGATAAAGTTATCTTCCAATTCCCGCTTTATTGGTTTAGTTGCCCAAGCCTTCTGAAAGAATGGGAAGATTGCGCTTTAAGTGGAGTTTCTTTTGGTCCTAATCCTAAAATGCTTGCAAATAAAATATTCCAAGTAATCACTTCTACAGGAAGTCCTATAGAAAAATATCAATCTGATGGTAGGAATCAGAAAACCTTAGAAGAGATTTTGCTTCCTTTTAGCCTTTGCGCAAAATATCTGGGAATGAAAGTTGCTCCTATACACTGCACTTATAATACAATGGGAATGACAGATGAATTACTTACTCAAGCCATTGAATCTTATAAAAAAGCCTTGCTTGAAAAATAGATTAAGTATGTCTTAGATTTTGATAAAGTGTGGGGATAAAATAATCCTCACATTTTATCAGCCTGTCATAAATCCCTGCTTGAAAACCTAACTCAAATAATTTATCAATACCTTGTTTTTGAATCTCATTTAAACTCACAGAATTATCATTGGCATAGAGATTTAAATAAGTATCTAATTCTTTTTCATTCACGCGGATAATGTTACGTTCCATGAGCATTTTAGAAAGAGTTTTTTTATTTTTAAGTGCTACTTCTACAGCCCCAGTAAGCACGGACTCTATATCAATAGCTTTGTTTAAGGGGATAGAACGTCTTAGGGCCATTCCTCCAAGGGGCAAGGGCAATTCTTCTTTTGTTTGTTCGCACCATATATCCCAAATTTCTCTCTCTACTTCAAGAGAAGAATCAAAATTCAAAATTGATTCATGTATTAATACGCCACCATCTACTTCTCCACTTAAAACGCTTTCTTCAATATCAAGAAAATTCTTATAAATAATCTTTGCTTCAGGGTAAGCCAATCTAAAAATAATAGCATTGGTAGTATGTGCTCCACTTAAAGCAACTTTGAAGTTTTTCTTAAGATGGGTTGATTTTTTTTTGATGAGTTTAGGGCCATAACCTTGCCCGAAACTTACTCCCGTTTTTAAAAGTGCAAAATCTTCTTTCACAAAAGGATAAGCTCCAAATGAAATAGCACTTACATCATAAATACCCTTTATCGTAGCTTCATTGAGTGTTTGTATATCTAAAGCTGTATGACTAAATTTTTGCCCCAAAGGACTATCTACCCAACCAAATACGATGGCATAATACATAAATAAATCATCAGCATCAGGGCTATGGGCTACTTTAATCATGGTGTCTCCTTAAAGTTAAAAACTAATTATAATGCAGATAATCTTAAGTTTTATCCAATTTCTATATCAAAACAGATACAATAAAAATAAGCAAAAAATAAGGAAATAAAATGCTTCACACCATTTATCTTGCCGGAGGTTGTTTTTGGGGTATGCAAGGTTATTTTGATCTTCTTAAGGGCGTTGTCAAAACAAGTGTAGGTTATAGCAATTCAAACATACCCTATCCTAGCTATGAAGTTGTATGTAGTCAAACAAGTGGGGCTATTGAAACTCTTGAGCTTATTTATGATGGAGAAAAAATTAAATTAGATGAAATTCTGACTCGATTTTTTTCTATTATCGATCCAACTTCATACAATCGGCAAGGGAATGATATAGGATCCCAATATAAAAGTGGGATTTATACTCAAGATGCAAAAATATTAAAATATATAAAACAATTTGTTCAAAATATACAATCTCGTTATGACAAACCCATTCTTACTCAGGTTGATAAACTTAAAAACTACTATTTGGCTGAAGATTATCATCAAAACTATCTCAAAAAGAATCCTCAAGGGTATTGTCATATTGATCTGTCTTTAGCCCAAAAACCTATTTAGCAATTAAGTCCCCATCAGTCTTTCCAACCATATTTCAAATATTGCCCCTGATGTATCATTGTAAGCAAGAAGTTCCCCGTTAGTGTTTTTTTCTATAATAATTTTGCTCATATAAAGCCCGATACCTGTCCCATTCATTCCTTCTTTGGTGGATACATAAGGTTCAAAAATCTTTTCAATAGGATTTAGTTTTATTCCCTCACCATTGTCTTTGATAGATACAACAACCCTATTGCCCAAAGTAGCAATTTTAAGTGTGATTTTTGGATTTTTTATTTTTCTTTCCAGTAAAACATCTTTAGCATTTCCTAATATATTCAAAAGCGCTTGTGAAAATTCGCGCGGATAGCCATCAACAAAAACTTCTTCATACTCTTTTGTTTCCAAAACAATATGATGGTTTTTAAAGGCAGAGTCAATCAGGGCAATAGTATTCAAACACATTTTATTAATGCTATAAACACTCTTTTGTTTATCAGTGCTAAAAAAGCTCCTAAAGTCATCAATTGTATTGCTCATATGCAAAATGAGATTTTCTCCCTCAGAAATTTTTTGATTAAATTTTTCAGGATCAAGTTTGCCCATCTCTTCCAGCACACCCATATTGGCAAAAATAGCTCCTAATTCAGATAGGGGCTGTCGCCATTGGTGGGCAATGTTGCCTATCATTTCACCCATAGAAGCCATTTTGCTTTGATGGAGTAAAATCCTTTCTTT
The DNA here is from genome assembly GCF_002272835.1 of Helicobacter sp. 11S03491-1. Classification (NCBI taxonomy): domain Bacteria; kingdom Pseudomonadati; phylum Campylobacterota; class Epsilonproteobacteria; order Campylobacterales; family Helicobacteraceae; genus Helicobacter; species Helicobacter sp. 11S03491-1. The sequence continues at coordinate 156,264 of NZ_MLAO01000004.1, read as the reverse complement.
GAATTTTGCCTCTTCTTCTTTATGCATACGACGTTTAATTTCTTGAGATACTTTTGTTTCTAATGTTGCATTCAAGACTTGAAGTTCTTGTTGTTTGGATTTCAAATCAGAATTAGACACTTCAAGACGTTTGATGAGTACATCAAAACCATAATTAAGAATAAAAAACAATAAAACAAATGTAATAAGGGCAAAAAACAACGTCTGATAAAGTGTATATTTGAATTTTTGTTGCCAGGAATTTATATCTTGATATAAGACAAATTTCCCAATTACTTTATCTTGATAAGAATACAAATCAAAAGCATGTGAAATATACATATTGCCATCAAAAAAATACTTTTTTCCCTGATCTAAGGGGGCTGTTTGTAAAAAAACTTTTTCTATGGGTTTAAATTTTTCTTGAGAATAGAGAAAATAATGCCCATTTTTGATCCCATTTTTTTGGGGTGAAATTTTATCTTTGGATATAAAAATGAAGCCTTTTCCATAACCATATTGCATAATCTTTTTAGAAAAAAACTCAGGAGAGAATACAAACTCCAAAACTCCCAAAAATTTATCTTGAAAAATAGGTACGAGCACATTATAAGTCATTTGATTATCATGAGTAAAAAACCCATATTTTGGCTTGAGATTACTAAAATCCAGCATTTTAATTTTTTGATTGACAAACTTATAATCTCCGATTGAAACAAGATGATTGAGATGGTTATCATAAAAAATCATATTTTTTAAATAACTGCTTTCATGTTTTAAAACTTCAAATCTTTGGATTGAAAGACTCTTAAGAAGAGAGGGGTTTTTTTGTTTGATAGCTTTTATAACGCCATAAGAATGGATATTGCTAAATGCCCTATTAATGAAAAAAGAAGTAATATTTTCAATAGAAATTTCAAATATATTTTGGATTTGTTGTCCATAAAAAAGTTGGATTTTTTTATTTTCTTTACTCATGTCTTGATAGCGAAAATAACTAAAAGTCAGAAGAATAAAAATAAAAAGTCCCAAAACTAAAATCATTGTTTTGGTTTTGGTAGATATGCCCAAACTTGTTTTATTGGAGAATATACCCATTGCCAAATACGTTTTGAATTTCAAGACTTGGGGCTTTTTTTCGCAAAGACTTGATGATAGATTTCAAAGCTTCCTTGCCTACATCTTCTTCCCATACTTCATTGATAATGCTATCAAACTCAAGCATTCTGGAACGATTGATTAAAAAAAATTCTAAAAGTTGGTATTCTTTTTTACTCAAATAAATTTTTTCTCCTTGGATAATCAAAGCTTTACTCAGGACATCATAAGATAAACCTTGATGAATATTAACAACCAATCCCCCAAACATACAGGCCATCCAATCTACACAAGAGATCAGGGCATCTTGAAGGGAATTTTTAGAAAATGGTTTAGAGAGATAACGTGTAATATTAAGCTCAACTGCCCTTTGAAGATATTCTTGTTCATTATGAGCAGTCAAGATAATTACGGGGATTTTTTTATTTTCTTCTCGAATCCGTCTAAGCACTTCTAAACCATCTACTTTAGGCATACAAATATCTAACATTAACAAATCTGTATGATTGTTGTCAAAAAGCCTTATTGCTTCTTCTCCATCGCTAGCTAAAAGCACTTTTTCAAAATATAAACCCAAAATTTCTCCAATATTGTTTTGCACACCTCTTTCATCTTCGGCATACAAAACAGTTTTGGTTTTAAAAATTTGGAGTTTGGAATTCACTCAATTTACCCTTCAGATATACCTATTTTTTCAATTTTTACAGGCAAAGCATTCCTGGCACAAGACCCGATAACAAAATCACCCAATGTTCCCCCCCGATCTTTATCGACCATTCCAAGATGGTTGATATTGATCCCTGTTTTAATCGCAGGATTGCCTATAATCTTCTTGTCTCCTATCATAATACTCATAGCGCCTTCTCCCATCCTGCCTCCACCATGTTCAATACCAATACCAAAGGGAATAATACCCTCTTTTACTCTACATAACCCTATTGCCTCGCCATCTCTTGAGCTAACACGTATTTTATCGCCGTGTTTAAGTCCATATGCTTGAGCAGTTTTGGAATTCATATCAAAATAAGTGCTATAACGAATGTCTCTGATAGCTGCACTTGCCCCACTAAGAGGGGATAAGACATTTGATTTATAACCAAAAGCCAAAAGTGGATAAACTTTGATTTCTTCTTGATCATAAAGTTCTTTGCCATTATTAAAACGTTGTGGATAATATTTTGGGACACCACTGAGCTTCTCTCCGGTAATAGAATGCCTTGAAGTACCTACTTGTTCGTTATAGACCATAATAGGTTTTTGATAAGATCTTTTTATCTGTTCTCCTTGATAAGAATCTTTTTTTGAGGCAAATTTTCCTCCACGACACATTACATAAGCAACTTTTTTCCAATTTTCTCCGCACACTCTTTTTAATTCATCTTCAAATGCATCAATACCACAAATTATCATATCTGCATCGCTAGCTTCAGGGGTATCTTCATCAATTAAGGCGAGATTTTCAAAAGCACGCAAATACAAATCGCTAGGTTTATCTAAATCAAAACTATTCCCATCTTTTCCCATCAATGCTCCCTTGCCAAATCCCGGCAAAGAAAGTGCCTTTCCAAGCTCAATAATGAAACTATCCATAGAGATAGGTTCTCCATTTTCAAAAGTTGCATTTTTATTTTTAATAATAGGGAAACGCAAATGATTGGCTTTGGTTTGGAAACCGGCCCATGGGGAGGTGATTCCCCAAGTCTCATACATCACGCTATCAGGCACAATATAATCGGCATATTTGCTAGTATCATTAATAAAAGGATCAATGGCTATAAAAAGTGGGATGGATTTTTTTGGATCTTTTAGAAGTTCTTCAATAAAAGGAGCGCCAGGTTGTTCATAAACAACATTGCATGCCCAAGTAATGAGTATATCAAGCTTATAAGGATAACCTAAGGCGCTATTTGTGATGATCTCATTTTCAAGAGCATTTGTAAGGGGATACCACATATATTTTGCCGGATAGGGGTTTTGTGCATTTTTGAGTTTGTTTTTATATTCGCTTGTATCTTCATATCTCATTTTTGCACGATCAATTCGCACACCACCCCCTTTGGGTTTATCTTTGATGGCAAAAAGATTATATTTGACTCCATCAAAATCCTCATATCTTCCCCCACCCATGCTCATGCCGCCTTTGTGATTGAGATTGCCTACCATAGCTCCTAACATCATAATCGCATAAGCGCTGTAAAATCCTGTAGTTTGCATTGTCCCCCCATGGCAATCCAGGGCTACTTCCCTGCCATAACTTGTCCATTCTTTTGCAATTTTTTCTATATCTTGGACTCCTATCCCGCTAAAATCGCTATATTGTTGCAGTGAATATGATAAAGCACTTTCTTTTAGCATATTAAAAGCACTCTTAACCTGCAATTTTGATCCCTCAAAGACAACCTCGCCTGCAAAATCAATATCTGCTTCCGGCACATTTTTTGCATTTTTGAGTTTACCATCTTTTTTATCAATCACATAAAAACCATCTTTATTGCCTAAGATGTGTCCTTCTTTTTCTCCTTTTGTGATCACCAAATGAGAGGCATTGGTATAGCTCATATCCCCCAAAGCCTTTCTGGATTCTTCGCTTGGAATACAGAGATAGGCTTGATTATAGAGTTTGTTTTCGATAATAACCCTTAATAGACCCATTACAAATGCCAAATCTCCACCGGGTTTTATGGGTAACCAACCGGATTTATCCCCTACAGCAATGCTATCACTATTAGTTAAAATTGGTGTAACCGTAACATATTTGCATTCTCCTTTTGTGCGCGCTTTTACTAAAAGTTTGGCTTGTCTTTTGAAAGGATTTCCTGCTTGTGCAGGAGCAGCAGCAATATTGAGTAAAAATTTTGTATTTTCAAAATCAGGTTTCAAATGAGGATAACCCTTAAAATCTCCCAAATAAGCCGCTTCTCCTGAACGCATTGATAATCCGCAAGTGGCTGTATGTCCCATAAAATTGATCGTGCCAAAGCTTTTGGTAAATCGCTGGATCATCGCTTTTTGTCTGCCCTCATCAGTTGTGCCTAATACACAAAGTTTATTGACCATTGTCCCATATTCAGGGTTGTTTGGATCAATAGGGGTTTGTAAATCTCTAACTGCTCTCAATCCCTTGATTTCACCTTCTCCAAAAAGATTCCCGCCTTCAGTAATTTCGCGAATCAAATCTTGCGGGGAAATTTCTATCCATTTGTTTTCTCCTCGCTTACCCACTCGTTTTAAGGGTTTTGTGATTCTAAACTCGCTATCTATTTTGTCAAATACAATATTTCCTCTTGCGCACACTGTGGATCGATTTTGCATACCTTGATCTTTGAAGCCTGAGGTTAATAAAATACTCTCTTGAATAGGGGTATGATAATCCAGCCATGGATCTGATGACAAAAGGCTATAAGGATTTCCAAACACACGTTCAACCTTATTGGTTGTTTTGTTAATCTTGACTCGAATACCGCAAAAAGTCACACAGCCATTGCAAACAGAAGGTGAAATTTTATAGTTTTTGTTAAAAGTTATTTTTCCAAAATCATCAACTTTTGCTTCTACTCCACCGGGAGATCCGTAAATGGGATCTTTTGCTCGCTCACCATTGTCCTTTAGAAGTACTGCAGAACCCAACATTTCATGATACCCGCCAAGACCTGCTACACCGGTAACTATACCAGTGCCAATGAGAAATTTTCTTCTGTTTTTTTCCATTATCTCTACCTTTTATTCATTGTTTATAATATTTACTCATTTCTTTATCCCATGGGAATATTGCCATCACTAAACACAAAAGCGCAATAAATATTCCCCAATTAGAAAGCGCTGAAATAATGCTATCTTGTCCCCAAAAATCAGGTATATAGTTTAGGAGACCCGGGGTTGTTCTGCCGATACTCTGTCCGCCAATAACAATATTCCAACGAAAATCCCAAACTCCAATCGAACAAATCGCTGCTCCAAACAATGATATAAATAAATTCTTGCGAAGTTTAGAAACAAATCCAATCACCATAGGTATCAACAAACACAAAATATATTCAATCAAGATAGTCTCAGTTAAATTAGCCTTAAAAAATCTCATTAAGGCATATTTTTCCTCGCCATTAAAGGGGATAGCAAAAGTAAGCCAAAAAAATCGAATCGTCAAATCAATCACAATAAACCATGCCAAAAGTTTCATCAATCTATCAACCATATCATAATCAATTTTTTTGAAATCGGCAAAAAACCTTTGAAAAATACATAAAATCACAACTAAAAGCCCCGTTCCTCCCACCATTGCTGAAGCCAAAAATAATATAGGCATCAAAGGGGTATGCCAAAGTGCCACTCCATGTGTAGCACCTAAAATATAGCCTGTGTATCCTTCTACGCTTAATGCAAAAAAGATTCCTATCACACTTAAAATTAAGCCTATTTTATGATTTTTTTGTTCTTGTGCTTCTCCTAATTTTATTCTCCATAAACTTGCAATTTTAAAAATTGTCTTTAAAAACTTGTTATTTGTGCAATGATAGGCATGAACAAAATATTCTCGATAAAATATCAAAACATTAAAAAGTAATAAAAAAAAGTAAGATACCAATATCAATACGCCCCATTTCATTGGCGATGTAGGGAAATTTTCCCATCCATGGGTAAAGAAATTCGAAATTCTTCCGGGTTGTTTGAGGTCATCAATGAGATTTAAGGGCGCTGCTACTAAAAGTACAAAAGCTACTAATAAAGAAAATCCCGCAATAGGTTTATATGACTTCATGCCAAAAACATTCCCAAAACTTGAAATGATAAAAGCTGCCACAGATACCCCGGTAAACCAAAAATAATTAGGTATATCAATCCCCCAAGGTCTTGCAGGGGTGATAGTATCAATTGTATTTAAAACTAAATCATACATGTTATTTTCCTCCTTCATAAGCGACACTCCATTGTGCTAAAGGAGTTTTGTCTATTTTTTTAGCCAAATCATCTAAGATTGCTTCACTCACAGGAATATCTGAAATTTCATCATTCAATCCTATATAAAAAACTCTAGGATTTGTACCTTGGTCTTTTTTCATTACATTGGTTGGGAACATATTTAAAAGCTTTGAAATTTCAGAGTTTGGATTATTGAGATCTCCAAATACTCTTGCACCCCCTACACAAGTTTCCACACATGCAGGTAGCAATCCCTTATCCACTCGATGGGCACAAAATGTGCATTTATCGGCTACTTTGGTGAGTTTATTGAAAAATCTTTTATCATAAGGGCAAGCATTGATGCAATAACCACAACCCCAACATACTGTATCATCAACCACTACAATCCCATCCTCACGCTTAAAGGTTGCTCCTGTTGGGCATACGCTCACGCAAGATGGATTTTCGCAATGATTGCACAGTTGGGGTAAAAAAGCCTTTCTTACATTTGGAAATACGCCTATTTCATATTCAGAAACATAAGTGCGGTATTGCCCTGTAGGGACATTGTTTTCGCATTTGCATGAGGCTGTGCATGCCTGACATCCTACACACTTACGTAAGTCGATGACCATTCCAAAACGTTTTCCCTTCTGCCCTATGTATCTGGGATCTTGCTTATCTCTGCCGGGATTTTTAAGGGTAAATGCTTGGGCATTACCAGCCCCAATCCCTGTAGCAACAAGTCCCAAAGACATGGTTGTCAGGAAACTTCGTCTGCTGTTGTTTGAATCCATTATCTCCTCCTATAGTTTGTGAATTTATGAGAATTTTATTTTAATCTTGGGGTGAAATAGGGGTGAAAAGAAGAAAATTATTTGAGTTGTCTTAATTTATTGAAATTTGAAAAATATGAATATTGTTTTATTTGTCTCTTTATGCATTAAATCAACGAAAAATTTTTTCTAAAAATATTTGAAATTCCCTATTAAATTTTTTATTTTTTAAAATATACTATAATTTTTTAATATTTTCATAATTTATATACCAAAATATATAAATTTATAACATAATTTTTATAATTTTTTGAAGATTAATTTTTCTTTATTTTCTTCATATCTATCTAAAATAAACTTGATTTTATCAATCATCAATAAGGCATTATTATCATAATTTTTAGAAGTAATTGTTATTTTTTATATTTTTACTCTTGACATGATCCCCTCCTTTCTCTCTATGTATTGCTTAATTGGATTGGCTAGGCTTAGGAATTTTTTTATGTTTTTATAAAAACTACTATTTATTCAAATTTTAGTTTTTGATAGCCCTAATTTTTTGCATTGTGGGTTATTAGACTAAATGTGGATATTTACCGGATATTTGTTAGAGAAAAATTTGCTAAAAATATTGATTTATTTTTGAAAGTTGTTTTAAAAGGCTTGAAGATAATGAAAAATATTTATTATTTTAGGGTTTTTCGGAGATTGTAACTCCACATGGAACCCTATAACCATTTATTCTAGGCAGTTTTTAAATTCTTCTTCTAAAGATTGGTATTATAGCATATTTTCTATGCTTTTTGACCTTTTTTCTCCCAAATTTAGGGAATAAAAACAAGGTCTATTTTAGCATAGAAGAATTTAAAAACTGCCTAAAACGCTCTTCTGTAGGCATTGATTTAATTTTTCATTTTAGCATAGAAGAATTTAAAAACTGCCTAAAACCACACTTGATTATAAAATTGCTTTTTGATTATTTTAGCATAGAAGAATTTAAAAACTGCCTAAAACATCATTGGAGGCATTATTTATAATCACATTATTTTAGCATAGAAGAATTTAAAAACTGCCTAAAACCCAAAAAAGTTCTACTTTTAACGTGGGGTTTATTTTAGCATAGAAGAATTTAAAAACTGCCTAAAACAGACATTCAAAAGAGTATAGAAACATTTGATTTTAGCATAGAAGAATTTAAAAACTGCCTAAAACAATTTTCTCATCACTCAGGGCAATATCGATATTTTAGCATAGAAGAATTTAAAAACTGCCTAAAACGATTGGGTGGTTAGTAACTAATTTTCAAAATTTTAGCATAGAAGAATTTAAAAACTGCCTAAAACTAAGTAATATGTGTATCAGATAGGATTTTATTAGAGTGTATTTTTAAGAATTTGGGTAAGAATTTGATTGATGGGTGCTTTTGCATCAATAATAACATCAGCAGATTTTCCATAAATACTCTCACGTTGGATATAGAGTTCATAGGCTTTATTTAAATCCGAAAAAAGAGGCCTGGAAGCAATTTCTGAAGAATTTAAACGCCTGCATATTGCTTCAAAATCAATCTTGAGATAAAATACCTTTCCCATTGCATTGACTGGATTGAAAATAGGCATACCCCCACCTGTAGAGATGATAGCATTGCAAATACTTTTTTGTGCCCATTTGATAAAGTCTGCTTCTAGAGTGCGAAAATATTTTTCTCCATAGGAATCAAAAATTTCTTTAATACTGCAAGAAACTTTTAGATTAATAAGAGAATCTGTATCTATCAGATATTTATCTGTATGTTTCGCTAAATGCGTGCCTATAGTTGTTTTGCCACATCCCATAAACCCAATCAAAACAATATTATTTTGCATTATTGCACGCTTAGGACATAATATTGATTTTCGCGATTTACTTCATACCGGTATTGCCCATCAAGTGTGATAACAATACGATAAAAAGCATTGTGTGTGCCTATAGATATTTTTGTAAAATATTTTTTGTTTATTTCAATATTCTTATTAATGCTAGGATCTTTTCTGTCTACATCAATAACAATGCGATAAGGATTTGGAAGAAGAAAATTTCTTTGAATTTTGGCAGCAGTATGGATATAAAGTTTATTTCCTTTGATAAAAAATTCAAAAGGTGAGATAGTGTAATAACTGGTTGTTTCAGAAACGATAGCACTTTTTTGACTCAATCTCAAAGGATAATGCCAATCAATGCTTTCATCAATGTCTAAAGTTTTTTGATTGATTGATCCATCAATATTTTCATAAGTAACGGTGATACTTTTTAAAATTCTAGCTGTAGTAGGGAGTTTGAAGTCAAAATTTTCAAAATAATTTTTACTATTTTTAGAGGAGTCATGAGAACTTTCTTTTGGAGTCAGTAAGGGTTCAAATGGATTTTCTCTACCCACTGATATATACAGAAACAAGCATAGGAAAATAAAAATTTTTTTCATGGTTCTAATCCTTTTAGCTCAAAAAGTTGTTTTTGTAATTTAGCATTATTATATTGGAGTCTTTGGACGCTTTCTTGAAGTGCTGCTTTTTTATCTTTGACTGAAATAAGCACTTCAATAGAATTAGTGCCAAAAAGCAAATAACCCATATATGCTCCTGTTGCCATAAGCACAAGAAAAATAATAATCAAAACACGATTGACATAAATTTTACGCCACAATCGTGCATATCCTTGAGGAAATAAATTTTCTTTCATGAGTTGTTCTTAAAAAGCTCTCTACCTAAATATTGTGTATGGGCTATTTCGCTTTCAATTTGAAGTAATCGGTTATATTTGGCAATTCTCTCGCTTCTGGCTGTTGATCCGGTTTTGATCTCCCCTGTATTGAGGGCAACAGCAAAATCAGCAATAAAAGAATCTTCGCTCTCACCGCTTCGATGACTCATCACACATTTATAATTATTTCTTTGAGCCAAGCTTACAGTTTGCATACTTTCACTTACTGTTCCAATTTGATTAGGTTTGATAAGCACTGCGTTGGCGATATTTTGTTCAATGCCATGTTTAAGGATAGTTTTATTGGTTACAAACAAATCATCTCCTACAAGTTGGATTTTGTTTCCTAATTTCTCTGTGAGGTATTTCCAGCCTTCCCAATCATCTTCACTTAGTCCATCTTCAATAGAGACGATTGGATATTGTCTCACCATATCTTCATAATAGGATACAAGTTCATGAGATGTAAGCTTTCTATTTTCTCCCTTAAGATGATATATACCATTTTCTTCCGAAAACTCACTACTAGCTACATCTAAAGCCAAAGAAATATCAGTGCCGGGTTTATATCCGGCTTTTTGGATAGCTTTGAGAATAAGCTCAATGGGTTCGACATTATTTTTGAGATTAGGGGCGAACCCTCCTTCATCTCCGATACTGGTGATGTGTGAGGATTCATTTAGAATTTTTTTGAGATGTTGATAGACTTCTGCGCTAGCTCGCAGGGCATCTTTGAAGGTATCAAATCCTAAGGGCATAATCATATATTCTTGGAAATCAACAGTATTATCAGCATGAGATCCACCATTGATGATATTGAGCATCGGAACAGGGATAGTGAGGGCATTTGCACCACCTATATAACGATAAAGAGGGATATTCAAGGAGCTTGCCCCGCTACGAGCTATTGCCATTGAGACGCCCAATACAGCGTTTGCCCCAAGATTTGAATAATTATCTGTGCCATCAAGGCTTTTGAGTAGTGAGTCAATGTGATTTTGATCAAATGGTGTTGCGCCAATGAGGGCTTGAGAGATTGTTGTATCAATATTTTCGCATGCCTTCAAAACTCCCTTTCCCAAATAGCGTGATTTATCCCCATCCCTAAGTTCAAGCGCCTCTCTTTTGCCCGTGCTTGCACCACTAGGAACAATTGCAGATTCTATCGTGCCATCACTTAAAATCACTGTTGCTTTTATCGTTGGATTTCCCCTGCTGTCAAGGACTTCTTGAGCATAAATATTTTCTATGTAAATCATGATTTCTCCTATTTGACTTCAGTCATTTCATCAAGAGGTTCATCAGGTAGGGGCATAATTTCTTCTGTTGCACCGATTTGTTCTTTGATTTTGTTTGAAAGTTCTTGCGCTAGAGTTTTGTCTTCTTTGAGAAGGATTTTTGCATTTTCTCGTCCCTGACCAAGTTTTTTATCCCCATAACTTAACCATGCGCCACTTTTGTCAATAATATCAAGTTTGATTCCATAATCAATGATTTCGCCTTCACGACTAATGCCCTCTCCAAACATAATATCAAATTCAGCCTCTCTGAAAGGTGGGGCAACTTTGTTTTTAACAACTTTTGCTTTGGCGCGATTACCAATTTGTTGTTCGTTTTGTTTGAGAGTTGCAATACGTCTAATATCAATCCGCACACTTGCATAGAATTTTAAAGCATTGCCTCCTGTAGTGGTTTCCGGACTACCATAACCCATTTGTCCTATTTTCATGCGGATTTGATTAATGAAAATTAATGTTGTATTCATTTTATGTAAGATAGCTGTAATTTTTCGCAAAGCTTGACTCATAAGTCTTGCTTGAAGTCCTACATGGGGATCGCCCATATCTCCTTCTATTTCTGCTTTTGGTGTGAGGGCGGCGACTGAATCAATAACAACAAGATCAATCGCGCCACTTCGCGTGAGTGTCTCTAAAATCTCCAAAGCCTGCTCTCCATTATCCGGTTGGGAAACAAGGAGGTTTTCAGTATCGACGCCTAATTTTTTAGCATAATAGACATCAAGGGCATGTTCTGCATCAATAAAAGCGCAAATTCCTCCATTTTTTTGGCATTCTGCAATAATTTGCAAGCTCAAGGTTGTTTTACCGCTAGATTCAGGACCATAGATTTCCACAATCCTGCCTTTAGGAATACCTCCAATTCCTAGCGCCATATCTAGACCTAGAGAACCCGTAGAGATAGAATCTATCTTTTCTATTTGTTTGTCTCCCAATCGGACAAGCGCTCCTTTACCAAATGCTTTGTCAATCTGCTTGAGTGCCAAATCAATTGCTTTTTGCTTTTTTTCATCTATTGCCATTTGTTTCCTTTCTTGCTGCAATTTTTAAATTAATCTAATAAATGTGATTTTAGCATTTTACCGAAGTCTTAACTAAATCAAACTTAGAATCTTAGAAGTTTTTGTAAAAAACTTTATTGCAGGCGGTCATGAAAGAATATACATTGAATTCAAAGTTATCAAATTTAAAATATTTTTTAAATTTTTATAACTTTTTACTTTTGATAATAATTTGATTTTAGCAAATATTTGTTATTGATTATGGGTTATTTTATGGTGTCTTGGTAGTTTTTAAGTTCTTTCAGTCAGGTAATGGTATCATTTATCATAGTTTATGAAATGAAGTTTATTGAAAATATTCTAATTCTAAATTCTTTAAATCATTCAAAAATACCTGTTTTTGAATGATTTAAAATTAATATAAAGTTTAGACTTCATTATTCTTTGATGTGTTTGATTAGTGGGTAGATTTTTCCCCATCGATAATATCATCAACAGCTTGAGACAATGCTTTTGCTGCAGCTTTATCAAGGGCTTTGTTTTTGGCAAGATTTTCTTGTAATAATTTTGTATCAAGATGATCCACTTTTACAAGTACCCACAATGTGCCATCATCACTAATCCAAGTTTGAACTCGTTTAGAACCTGCAAGAGTTGTATCAACACTATTTCTGATAGCTTGCACAGCTTCAGTAGAGACATCATCTTCTGTGCTGCTGGAGAGTTCTTTGTATTTGCTTTCTATTTTTGTAGCAATTTGACTTGCGATCTCTGCTCGTGCGGTATTAGTCGCTTGTGTGGTTGCAAAGCCAATGTTATTGTTTTTAATCTTTGCACTTCCTGTAGCACTTAAGAGGTTTTTATCCCCACCAAGGACCCATTGCGGAGCATTTTTCAATCCGTAAGCATCCACATTTCCAAGCCGGGCTTTTGAACTGCAACCTGCCAAAATACCAACAGCAATTAACGCGCCAATTAGATAACTTCTTTTCATCTCTAATTCCTTTTTTCTTCAAATTTTTTAAAATTTTCATTCTAATTTTATGAAATTCTTATTATTGTAATGGAGTATTGATTAAAATAACATAAAGTATAAACTATAAAGTTTTAATTTCAATCGAGTCTATTATTTATGTATAATAAATGCTTTTAAAATTTGAATTAGCAAGAGGTTAGCAATGGAGAAAAAAAGAGTATTTTCGGGTATCCAACCTACAGGACAAATTCATTTGGGGAACTATTTGGGTGCAGTCAAAAATTGGGTAGATTCTCAAGATGAGTATGAAAATATATTTTGTGTTGTGAATTCTCATGCTATTACCACTACACAAAACCCCAAAGAACTTAGAGAAAAAACTTATGAACTTGCAGGCATGCTTCTGGCTTGCGGGATAGATATGAAAAAATCCAATCTTTTTATACAAAGTGAAATTGATGAGCATCCGGCGCTTGCTTGGGTATTTGATTGTAATATTTCAATGGGCGAAATGAGTCGCATGACACAGTTTAAAGACAAATCTCTTAAAAATCCTAAAAATGTAAATGTGGGACTTTTTAATTATCCTGTTTTGATGGCAGCTGATATTTTGCTTTATCAAGCAGATGGTGTGCCTGTAGGCGAGGATCAAAAACAACATTTAGAGCTTGCCAGAAATATTGCACAAAGATTTAATCGTGATTTTGGAGAATGTTTTAAAATTCCTGAGCCTATGATTCCAAAAATAGGCGCAAGAGTAATGGGATTGGATGAACCTGCGAATAAAATGAGCAAATCTTTTAATGGAGCTAATCACGCGATATTTTTGTTGGATACTCCGGATGAAATTATGAGAAAATTTAAAAAAGCCACTACAGATTCTCAAAATTCTATTGTGTTTGATCAAAAGCGTGCAGGTTTATATAATTTGCTTAATATTTATGAAATTTTTACACACAAAGATAGAAGAAAAATTGAAGATGAGTTTGAAGGCAAGGGCTATGGTGTATTTAAGACTATGGTAGCAGAAGTTGTTATTGAAGCATTAAGACCTATTAGAGAAAAATATGAAAAATTAAGATCTCAAAAGGGATATATTGAAGAAGTATTAAATGAAGGAGCAAATAAAGTTCGCCCTATAGCAAAGGCTACTTATAAAAAAGCCAAAGAATTTGTTGGCTTAGTGTGATTTGGGAAGGTAAAATTGTTAAGAATTATATGGTTTTGTTTTATTTTTGGATTTTTGTCTTTGGAGGGGGAATCTTATATCAGTCTTGGTGAGAAGGTAAAATATCCTCATCTGAAGTATTTTGATTATGCTAATCCTCATGCGCCCAAAGGAGGAAGTATTAGAAATTATTCTTTAGGCACATTTGATAGTCTCAACCCTTTTGTTATCAAAGGAACTCCTGCTGAAGGGCTTGATTTGATTTATGATACACTTTTAGCACAAAGCATGGATGAACCTTATGCGCAATATGCTCTTATTGCTGATGATATTGAGGTTGCTAAAGATAATTCTTATGTAATTTTTCATATCAATAAACATGCTAAATTTAGTGATGGCGTGAGTGTAAGCCCCAGTGATGTCAAGTTTAGCTTTGATATATTGATGCAAAAAGGTTCTCCAATTTTTAAACAATATTATGCTGATGTGCAAAAAGCAGAAGTTTTAGACAAACAACGTATTAAATTTATTTTTAAAACAACCAAAAATCGCGAACTCCCTTTGATACTTGGACAACTTCAAATTCTACCCAAGCATTATTATGAAAAAAATCCTTTTGGCAAAAATCCCTTGCTTATTCCTATAGGAAGTGGTCCTTATAAAGTCAAATCTTATGAAGTAGGAAAGAAAATTATTTATGAGAGGGATAAGAATTATTGGGCAAAAGATCTGCCTTCCAGAATAGGGCAGTTTAATTTTGACACTTCTATTTATGAATATTACAAAGATGATACTGTTGCATTAAGGGCATTTTTAAGTGGAGAGTATGATTGGCGTATTGAAACAAGTGCAAAAGTTTGGGCTAGGGGTTATGTAGGCAAGGGGATTGATTCCGGGGAAATCCACAAAGTTTCTATCAGACATTATTTGCCTAGTGGCATGCAAGGGTTTTTTTTCAATACAAGAAGGGATATTTTTAAGGATATTAGGGTAAGAGAAGCATTATTTTATGCTTTTGATTTTGAATGGAGTAATAAAAATTTGTTTTTTTCTCAATATAAGCGCACAAAGAGTTATTTTGATAATTCTATTTTTGCTTCTTCAGGATTGCCCAAAGGAGAAGAATTGCATATTTTAGAGCGCTATAAAAAGCAGTTAGAAAAAACTGCTCCACAAATTTTTGATTCGCCCTATATGATTCCCGGAACAGATGGAGCAAGAGTTTTAGGTGAGAATAGAAGAGAGAATTTAAAATTTTCTCAGAAACTTCTCAAACAAGCAGGCTGGATCATAAAAAACAACCAATTGATTTATGCTAAAACTCATAAGCCTTTTTCTTTTACGTTGCTTTTAGATAATCCTGCTTTTGAGCGTTTAGCTCTTTCATATGCGCAAAATTTAAAGGTTTTGGGTATAGAGATGAAAATTCAACGTGTGGATTTAAGTCAGTATATCAATCGTTTGCGTGATTTTGATTATGATATGATTGTGGCTGTAATTGGGCAGTCTTTATTTCCCGGGAATGAACAGAGATATTTTTGGGGAAGCCAAAGCGCGCTCACCAAAGGAAGTAGAAATTATGCAGGGATACATGATGGGGTGGTGGATAATTTGATAAATTTACTCATAAAATCAAAAGATAGAAAAGATCAAATTGCTATTACACGCGCACTTGATAGAGTTTTATTGTGGGGATTTTATGTGATCCCTCATTATTACTTGCCTAACTTTCGTATTGCTTATTGGGATAAAATTGCCATGCCGAGGATAAATCCAAAATATGGTTTTTCACAATATTTATGGTGGGATAAAAGTCTTGAATCTAATTCTCAAAAAGAGCCCTAAGAATGTTACATTATATACTCAAACGTTTTTTATTGATTATCCCTACGCTTTTTGGGATTATTACGATTAATTTTTTTATCATCCAAATGGCTCCTGGGGGACCGGTAGAGCAGATGATGGCAAAGATGCAAAATATTAATGCAAGTAATGAATCCAGTATGGGAAGTATTGGAAACAAAGCATATCGCGGGGCAGAAGGTATGGATAAAGATTTGCTTGTTTCTTTAGAAAAGCTTTATGGTTTTGATAAACCTCTTTGGGAGAGATATCTTTTGATGATAAAACATTATTTGAGTTTTGATTTTGGAGAAAGTTTTTATCGTCAAATTAGCGTCATTGATCTTATTAAAGAAAAACTTCCGGTTTCTATTTCCTTAGGTGTTTTTAGCACGCTTTTAATTTATCTTATTTCCATTCCTCTAGGTATTTTCAAAGCTCGTCACAATGGATCGAGGATTGATGTTGCAAGTAGCCTTATTATTGTGATTGGTAATGCTGTTCCTGCATTTTTATTTGCAATATTGCTTATTGTTTTGTTAGCAGGAGGAAGCTATTGGGATATATTTCCACTTCGAGGATTGGTGAGTGATAATTTTGGCATGCTTAGCTTTTGGGGAAAAATAAAAGATTATTTATGGCATATCACTTTGCCTGTTATATGCTTATCTATAGGAGGGTTTGCAACACTTACACTGCTTGTAAAAAATTCGTTTTTAGATGAAATTCATAAACTTTATGTAACCACTGCAAGGGCAAAAGGCGCTAGCGAAGAAAGAATTTTATATAGACATATTTTTCGTAATGGAATGTTGCTTGTAATCTCAAGTTTTCCCGGAGCATTTTTGGGGATGTTTTTTAGCGGAAGTTTATTGATTGAGATTATATTTAGTTTAGATGGATTAGGGTTTTTGGGATATGAAAGTATTGTCAATCGAGATTACCCTGTTGTTTTTGGTACACTTTATATTTTTACTCTTTTAGGGCTTATTGTAAGTCTTATTAGTGATATTACTTATACTTTGGTTGATCCAAGGATTGATTTTGAAAAACGTTAAAAATATGAGATTTTTCTAGGCTTGTAAGGAATTTTGGGATTTTATATTTTATTAGAATCTATATTGAATGTTAATTTTGTCTCCTCAAAAGATACTCAGATAAAATTCTGATTTTATGAATATTTTAAATACTTTAGTATTGTATTTTTGATTCCTAATACTCAAAATTCTTTATTATTTTTCTAAAAATTTTAGTTTTTAGAAAAATCACTATGATTTTTAATTTATAATTGAGTATATTAATCATTTCAATTTATTTTTTGAGGCAATACCAATGAGTCATTTTTCAAAATTTGGTTTTATATTAGCAACTTTAGGGAGTTCTATCGGATTAGGGCATATTTGGAGATTCCCTTACATGGCTGGAGTTATGGGAGGTGGAGGGTTTGTTGTTTTGTTTTTGTTTCTTTCACTTACTATTGGGATTTCAATGTTGGTTGCAGAGATGGTGATTGGGCATACTGCAGGAAAAAACACAACTGATTCATTCAAAGAGCTTGATCCTAATCCTAAAAAAAGATGGGGTTATGCCGGGATTACACTTATTGGGGGTCCTTTTATTTTGACATTTTATTCAATTGTGCTTGGATGGGTGTTGTATTATTTATTTGTAGTGAGTTTCGGACTCCCTCAAGATATTGGCACTTCAGAGGCAGAATTTGATGATTTATTGGCGAACTCTATTTGGTGGCAAATATTAGGATTAAGCGTTGTGCTTGGGATTACAGGATGGGTAGTTTCCAGAGGTATTAAAAATGGGATTGAGAAACTTAATTTGGTTTTGATGCCTTTGTTATTTGTGATTTTCATTGGGCTTTTGATTTATGCAATGAGTATGCCTTCTTTTGGTAGGGCGTTTAATTTTATGTTTGCTTTTCGATTTGAAGATATTACGACAAATGTTTTAATTGCAGCTTTAGGGCAGATGTTTTTTTCTTTGAGTTTGGGAGTAGGGATTATTATTACTTATTCAGCCTCAACACATAAAAAACAAAATCTTTTAAAAAGTGCATTTTGGGTGGTTATCCCCGGAGTTCTTATTTCTTTGGTAGCAGGGTTGATGATATTTACATTTGTTTTTCAATATGAAGGCAAGGTTGCCCAAGGCGCAGGGCTTGTGTTTGTTTCTTTGCCTCTGGTTTTTGCCAAAATGGGGTTGGTGGGGAATGTAGTTTCTATATTATTTTTGGTAGCATTGGCATTTGCCGGTATTACTTCAACAATTTCGTTGCTAGAGCCTTCAGTAATGTATATCATTGATAGATTTCGCTTGAGAAGATCATATGTAACATGGTTACTTGTTTTGGGAATTTATATGGTTGGGTTACTTTTAATTTTGTCTTCAAATAAGCACTATCAAAGCGATTTAACTTTTTTCCATAAAAGTTTGTTTGATTGGGTAGATTTTTCTTCTTCTGCAATTGTAATGCCTTTGGGCGGATTTTTATCAGTTATTTTTGTAGGGTGGGTAATTGGCAAGAATCGAGTTTATGAGTTTAGCAAACATTTTCTCTCTAGGGAAATGTTTGAGGTATGGTTTTTTATTATTCGTTACATCGCCCCTTTAGTCGTGATTGTCATTTGGGTTGCTAAGATTATAGAATCATTTTCATAAGGATTTATTTTGAGTCATTTTTCAAAATTTGGTTTTATATTAGCAACTTTAGGGAGTTCTATCGGGTTGGGGCATATTTGGAGATTCCCTTACATGGTTGGGGCAAGTGGAGGCAGTGCTTTTGTGGCGCTTTATTTGTTTTTGACATTAACTATTGGGATTTCAATGTTGGTCGCAGATATGGTGATTGGCAATCAAGGCAAAAAAGACATGGTTTCTTGTTATGAAGAACTGGACCCTACGCCAAAGAAACCTTGGAGAATAAGTGGTATTTGCCTGATAGGAGGACCTTTAATTTTATCTTTTTATGCTGTAGTGCTTGGATGGGTATTGTATTATTTGTTAGTGGTGAGCTTTGAATTACCCGGTACACTTCAAGAAGCACAAGGGCAATTTTTAGAACTTTCAAGTCAAAGTATAGGGTGGCAAATTTCCGGATTTAGCATTTGCTTGTTTTTGAGCGCTTATATTATTTGTTTTGGTATTAAAAATGGGATTGAGAAACTTAATTTGGTTTTGATGCCTTTGTTATTTGTGATTTTCATTGGGCTTTTGATTTATGCAATGAGTATGCCTTCTTTTGGTAGGGCGTTTAATTTTATGTTTGCTTTTGAACCTGAAAAAATTACCTTGAAAATTATTGTCGCATCATTAGGACAGGTATTTTTCTCGCTTAGTCTTGGAGTGGGAACAATTGTTACATATGCAGCTTTTACAAGGAAAAATGAAAATCTTTTAAAAAGTGCATTATGGGTGGTTATCCCCGGCATACTTATTTCTTTGGTAGCAGGGTTGATGATATTTACATTTATGTTTGAATATGGAGGACAACCACAAGAAGGCGCAGGGCTTGTATTTGTTTCTTTGCCTCTGGTTTTTGCCAAAATGGGGCTAGTGGGGAATGTAGTTTCTATATTATTTTTGGTAGCCTTAATATTTGCCGGAATTACATCGACGGTTTCCTTGTTAGAACCTTTTGTATTTTATTTGATTGAGCGTTTTAATTTTGGAAGGGTTGGGGCAACTTGTTTGGTAACAATAGCAGTGTATATGATAGGTCTTTTAGTTATTTTTTCTTTGAGTAAAAACTATGCAACAATACTGACTTTTTGGCAGAGAAATATTTTTGATTGGATAGATTTTGTTACTTCATCAATCATAATGCCTTTAGGAGGGTTATTGTCTGTGGTGTTTGTAGGGTGGGTAATTGGCAAGAATCGAGTTTATCAGTTTAGCAAACACTTTCTTTCTAAAAAAATGTTTGGAATATGGTTTTTTATTCTCCGCTACATAGCCCCTTTGGTAATTGTAATAATTTTATTTTCACAAATTATCAATTCATGGTGAAGTGAGGATGAGTACTATCTCTTAATCATTATTTATTTTTTTGTCTTCGCCACATTGAGTGCAGCAGGCGCTTGCGTGGTAGGCATTATTTCCAGACGATTGATATTGACATGTTCAGGAAGACTCACAACCCACCAAACTGCTTGGGCAATATCTTGAGGCAATAGAGGTTGGGTATTTTTATAGACTTCATTCGCTTTTGTTTTGTCTCCTTTGAATCTAACAAGCGAAAATTCACTCCCTCCACAAAGTCCGGGTTCAATATTGCTAACACGAATATTTTTATCATAAAGATCAGCACGCAGATTGAGGCTAAATTGCTTTACAAATGCTTTGGTGGCTCCATAGACATTCCCTCCCGGATAAGGATAAGTCCCTGCAATAGAGCCCAGATTGATGATGTGCCCTTTTTTGCGTGCTACCATTTGGGGTAGTAATAGATGGGTAAGTTTTGCAAGGGCATAAATATTAGTCATAATCATCATTTCCCAGTCTTTAATATTGGCTTTATTAGCAGGTTCTAATCCAAGCGCTAATCCGGCATTATTGACAAGCACATCAATATTTTGAAAGTTTTTAGGAAGATTTTGGATTGCTTGTGCAATATAATCTGTGTCATTGACGTCAGATACAATAATTTGACATTTTTCTCCTAATTTGTTTTGGAGCTCTTTGAGTTCGTGTTCTCTTCTGGCTAAGGCAATAACTTGATGACCTTCTTTGATAAACTTTTGTGCAATGGCCTTTCCAAATCCTGCAGAAGCCCCACTGATTAAAACTACCATTTGTTATCCTTTGAAAATTATTATTAATAATGTATGATTGCAATATATTGTAATGATTATATAAAAAATTAAGGAATAAAAATGCAAAAATTCGACATTGTTGTTATTGGATTTGGGAAGGCAGGCAAAACATTGGCGCTTAAAAGCGCATTGATGGGTAAAAAAGTGGCTTTGATAGAACGATCCAAAAAAATGTATGGTGGGACTTGTATTAATGTTGGTTGCATCCCAACAAAATCATTGATTTTTCAATCCCATTTAACCTGTCAGTGTGGCAGATCTACTCAAGAAAATTATCAAAAAAGTATTCAGAAAAAAAACGAACTCATTGAATTTTTGAGAGAAAAAAATTATGAAAATTTAGCACAAAATCAAAATATTACTATTTTTGATGGACAAGCTTCTTTCTTGGATAATCAAACGATTGAAATTTCAGGAAAAAATAACATAGCCATTAAGGGAGAAAAAATATTTATCAACACGGGTTCTGAAAGTGTAATTCCTGATATAGATATTGATTCTCAGAGGGTTTATACAAGCACAACAATATTAGATATGGAGGTTTTGCCTAAAGAACTTATAATTATTGGAGCAGGGTATATTGGGCTAGAATTTGCCGGCATGTATGCAAACTTTGGTTCAAAAGTAACTATTTTAATACGTGAGAATTCTTTTATGCCTAAAGAAGATGGGGACATAGCAAAACTTGTGCAAGATTCATTCAAAAAAATGGGTATAGAAATTATTTTTAACGCTCAAGTAGAGGCTATCAAAGATACAGAAGAAAAGGCTTGTATTTTTTATAAAAAGGACAATCAAGATTTTGAAATTTTTGGGGATAGTGTTTTGATAGCTATTGGAAGAAAACCCTATACCAGGGGATTGAATCTTGATAAAGCCGGAGTTAAACTCAATGCTAGAGGAGAAATTATTACAGATGAATTTTTACGCACTCATGCTAATAATATTTATGCCTTAGGAGATGTAAAAGGAGGGAAATTTTTTACTTATGTTTCTTTGGATGATTTTAGAATTGTTTTTGATTCTCTTTATGGAGGAGAAAAAAGAAGCAGCAACAACAGAACCGTTATTCCTGAAGTATTGTTTTTGGATACTCCCCTCTCTCATGTTGGCTTAAGAGAAAAAGAAGCGCAAGCTCAAGGCTATACCATTAAAGTGGGCAAATTACTAAGTGCAGCGGTTCCAAGGGCAAGGATTTTAGAAAATACTACAGGAATGTTGAAGCTTGTTGTAGATGCCAAGAATGATTTGATATTAGGAGCTACGCTATATTGTGTTGATTCTCCGGAGGTCATTAATATTTTTTCACTAGCACTTAATGGGCAGTTAAAATACCAAAGTCTTAAAGATATGATTTTTACTCACCCTTCAATGAGTGAGGCAATCAATGATTTGTGCGCAAGCTTAAAAGAGATTTAGATAAGATGAATTGATTTTTGACCGGGGTGCTTCGAGCTTTCAAGAATCTTGATTTTTGATTCCTTAAGCAAAGCATTGATAAGGGTTTTGAAACTTTTTTTGCTCATTTGGCAAGTTTGTTTGATTATTTCAGGAGAAGAATTAAAATCTAATTCTAAAATTTTATTTTTGGCAATAAGCTCCAGCAATCGCGATTTATCTTCAGTTGTGTTATTGATAGGTTTGAGAGATAAATCCAGCTTGCCATCAGATCGTATATTTGTGATATATGCCGGTGTTTTTTTGCCTAATGCAACAGGAGAGAAAATTTGATTTTGATACAGAAGTCCATAGTATTTTTTATTCACTACACAACCTATTCCTAAGGGGGTTTTTTCAAAAGGAAGAATTTCTATTTGAATATATTTTGTTTTGTGCGGGTAGGGAATTAAATGTTCTTTAATCCCAAGCCCGGCAATCAATCTATTTTGTTTATCTTTTGTTATTCTTACCCCAACAGATTGCCCTATGTGGAATCTATAAGGAGCTTTTGAGGGCATAAAAATATCTTTATCAATGCCTAAATCTAAAAAGCAACCATTAGCTTGTATAGAGAGAATTTTCAAAAAAAGTATGTCTTCAAGTGTCCCATAAGGGGTTTGAGTTGTAGCAACAGGTCTATCCAGGGAATCTGTATAGATAAATACTTTGATGGAATCTTCAACCTTAAAATCTTTTAAGATAAACTTATTGGGCAATAAAACTTCCTGATCACAGGAGGTATCTTTTAAATAAGCTCCGTGTTGGGTAAAACGTTTGATTTGAAGGATTTGTATTTTTCCAATTTCCATAAGCATCCTTGTATGAAGGCAGAAATAATTCGATATTATATCTAAGTAAAGCTCAAAAATTTGATGAGGTAAAGTTTCAAGTGAGTTTTTGGTTTTTAAGGAGAGTATTTGCTTTGGCTGCACACAAATGATATATTTTTTAAGTTTAATAAAATATTCTAATTCAATTAGTGGATAAATCATAAACTATATATTTTATTTAGCTGATTGGATTTAGAATAAAAGACAACCAAACCCTATATGAGAATAAATCATTTTTCCAATCATAAGGGGGTTTTTAATTTCCATTATCCGGATTATGGAAAATATCTTAAACTTAGTGATTCTTGGGAAATATATGCCATATTTTATAGTTATGAGAATCGCTTAAACACAATATCTGTTTCCATCATTTTTAGGAATAGAGTTTGGGGATGATATCCATTTTAGTGATTGAGATAACACAATCAATTATTTTTGATCTATAAAATCTTGTATATTTTGAATCACCATTTTGAGAAGCGTTTTTCTGGCATTGCCATAAGCCCAAGCAATATGTGGGGTTAGAATCATTTTATCTTGAATCTTGGGATTGAGAAAGGGGTGATTGTTTGACATGGGTTCTTTTGCCAAAACATCCGTGGCAAAGAAAATATTTTTTGTCTGTAATGCTTTTGCCATATCTTCTTCATTGACAATACCTCCACGCCCTACGTTAATGAGAATAGCCCCTTGTTTTAAAATCGAAAGTTCATTTTGTGTAATGAGATTATTTGTATGTTCATTTAATGGGGCATGGATAGAGATAATATCACTTTCTTGAAGTAAATTTTTAAGAGATTTTTTAGGATAAGCATTATCGGAATTTTTGCCACTAGTAGATGTATAGCTGACTTTAGCGCCAAATGCGCTTGCCAGATTGGCTACCTTTTTTCCAATATTGCCAAAACCTATAATTCCCCATTCTTTTCCGCTAAGTTCATTTAGCCCACCATTAATATGCATAAAAACATCACTCTGACACCATTGAGCGCTTTTGCAATAATGATCATAATAGTTTAATTGTGAAAGCAGATTAAGAGCTAGGGTTAAGGTATGTTGCGCCACACTATCTGTGGAATATCCGGCGACATTTTTGACTACAATACCTAACTCTTGTGCTCTTTGCATATCAATAATATTGGTTCCTGTGGCAGTAATGCCGATGAATTTGAGGTGGGGTAATTGATTGAGTATAGGAGTATCTAAAACAACCTTATTGGTTAAAACAATATTTGCATCTTGACATTTTTGAAGCGTTTCTTGAGGAGAAGTAGTTTGATAGGAGATAAATTCACCAAATTTTTTTATTGGACTTAAATCGCATACACCGAGTGTTTTGGCATCTAATAATACTATTTTCATCATTATGTCCTTTTGGGAGTTGGATTTTATGTAATAATACATCTTTTTTTATATAATAATACATCTTTATTTGATATTGTATAGAGAGGTTACGTGGAAACAAAAATCAAAATTGCGGATATTTTGCTTGATTCATTGCCTTTTATTAGGGCTTTTAGAAAAAAGGTAGTCGTTATTAAATATGGTGGGGCTGCCCAAATAAACCCCAAACTCAAAGAGCAATTTGCTAAAGATATTGTAATGATGTATATGTTAGGTATTAAGCCTATTATCGTGCATGGAGGAGGTAGGAATATTTCTAAAATGCTTGATGATTTGGGTTTGGAGAGTGAATTTGTTAATGGACATCGTGTGAGTTCAGCAGAAAGTATGCCTATTATTGAGATGGTTTTATGTGGGAATATCAATAAAGAATTAAGCGCTTTTTTGAATTATCATGGCGTGAAAGCAGTGGGGATAAGCGGCAAAGATGCCGGGAGTTTTGAAGCGGCACAAAAAGATGGGGGTAAGCTGGGTTACACAGGAGAAATCACCCAAGTAGATACTACCTTATTAGCTACGTTGTTGCAAAATGGTTTTGTCCCTGTGATCGCTCCAATTGCAGGGAGTTCTCAAGCACACCATCTCGGATACAATATTAACGCTGATAGCGTAGCTTGTGAAATTGCCAAAGCTTTGAATGCTTTTAAAGTAATTTTTCTTACCGACACAAAAGGTGTCCTGGATAAAAATAATCAATTATTCTCCACACTCAATATAGAAAAAATTGAAAAACTAAAAAAAGATGGAGTGATTACAGGGGGTATGTTGCCAAAGATCGATGCTTGTATTAGTTGTGTCCAAAATGGTGTCCAAAAAGTTCATATTATTGATGGTAGAGTTGAACATTCCTTGCTTTTGGAGCTTTTTACAAGCGCAGGAATTGGAACAGAGATAGTTCTATGATGATGCCGGATAAAACCAATTTTACTTATTTGCAAAAATTTCTTATTAAGTGGCAAACTCGTTCTTTGGGTTCAAAAGTTGATACTTTAATGATTATGCTTCCTGTGCTTGTTTATATGGGCAGGCCTCATTTAGAAAATCAACTCAAACAAGCCAAAATAATTATCAATAAAAATATCAAACCCTCAAATTTAGCTGCTAAAGTATTTGATAGGGTTGTTATTTGCGTATCTGAATATGCCAAAGATGAAAAACTTTATATGCAAGATAGAGATAAGTCATTTGAAATTATTGTCCAAGATATTCAATACTATTCTATCGTGCTTGATATGCTAAAGGATAGCAGCTATGAGACTCAAAGGGATATTATTCGATCTGTAGTCCAAAAGGCATATGATGAAGAATATGTTATTAGCAAGGAAAATAAACGTATTTTAGAATATCAAGAACATGCTTTTAAATAAAATTTTGCTTAATTTAAGTTAATTGAAAGCTTTTTTTCTATAAAATCCGGGTTTTAAATTTAGTCCAAAACCAAAAGGCAATAATAATGAATATAACTAAGACTGCGAAAGAAGCTGAAATAAAACGCGATTGGGTTGTTTTAGATGCGAAAGATAAGACATTTGGTCGTTTGATTACAGAAGTAGCTACTATTTTAAGAGGAAAGCATAAACCTTGCTATACACCCAATGTAGATTGTGGTGATTTTGTAGTGATTATTAATGCTACATTGGTGAAGTTTTCCGGCATGAAGCTTGAAGATAAGGAATATTTTACACATTCAGGTTATTTTGGAAGCACAAAAAGCAAGACTCTCAAAGAAATGTTAGAAAAAACTCCTGAAAAACTTTATCATCTTGCAGTAAGAGGCATGTTACCTAAAACTAAACTGGGTAGAGTGATGATCAAGAAACTTAAAGTGTATAAAAGCAGTGAGCACCCTCATACAGCTCAGATTACAAAAGCAAATAAAGGAATTTAAATGGCGAAAGTTTATGCAACAGGAAAAAGAAAAACAGCAATAGCAAAAGTTTGGCTAAACGCCGGAACCGGCAAAATGACTATCAATCAACAGAATTTGAATGAATGGTTAGGGGGGCATGAAGCAATTAAAATGAAAGTCATGCAACCTTTGCTTCTCACCAAACAAGAAAAATCTGTAGATATTGTAGCTGTTACTTTGGGAGGGGGTTATTCTGCTCAAGCAGAGGCTTTGAGGCATGGCATATCCAAAGCTTTAAATGCTTATGATTTAACATTTAGAAGTATTTTGAAACCAAAAGGTTTATTAACAAGAGATTCCAGAGTTGTTGAAAGAAAGAAATACGGTAAGAAAAAAGCAAGAAGAAGCCCACAATTCTCAAAAAGATAATATTTTTAAGCATAAAGTTAATCTTTATGCTTTTTTGTTTATTCTCAATCTTGAATTTTAGTTTCTAAAATCTAATGAATGAGTGATTTTAATGTTTCTTTGTAATAGTATCTGTAATATCAGATAATAATTTTTCTACATTTTTTATGGTTACATTATCTTTAAATCCATAATTCTTTGCGATTGTTTCAAAATTTAGAAATTCTACAAATACACCTTTTTCATCTTGCCAAATTAGAATTTTTACGGGGAGTTCTATAGCAATTTTTTGATTTTTTTGCATCAATTTAGTCCCTACTTCAGGAGTTCCAAATACTACAACAGTGGTGGGATTGAGTTCCAGATTTACTCCGTGAGCATTTTTTGTGTGATCAAAAATTGCAAAAATAGTAATATTTTTTTGATGCAAAACATTTTTAAGATTTGATAGTGTTTCTTGAAAACTTAGTGCGCTTTGTTTGATAACAACATCTCTATTATTTATCATAGAAATATCCTTTGCCAGTAGAATTTGTGAAAGAATACATGTAATAATAAAAGCTTTTTTTAGCATGATTGCTCCTCTTAAATTTTAATGATTAGATGATTATATGATAACTTAATATAGGTTTGATAAATGTTTGAATATAATTATAAAATTTGTAATTATTAGGTGATTTTATGTTTTCAATAGACCTAAGGAATGATTCTGTAAAAAAATTGTTTTTTTATTATTTTATTCCTTCTTTGTGTGCAATGATTGCCCTCTCTACTTATTCGACTGTTGATGGGATTTTTGTAGGCAAAAAATTAGGCGAAGATGCCCTGGCAGCTGTCAGTATTTGTTGGCCTGTATTTCCGGTATTGATTGCTTTTGAGTTACTTTTTGGACTGGGAGCAGCTTCAATTACTTCTTATTTTTTGGGAAAAAATGAAGTCCATCGTGCACGCTTGATTTTTAGTTCGGTATTTTATTTTGTTGTTATTAGCATGCTTATTATTGGAGTGATTTTATATTTGTTTGTTGAACAAATTGCCTTATTGCTTGGGAGTTCTGAGGTATTGAAACCTCTAGTGGTTGAATATTTACGAATTATTTTTTGTGGCAGTGTGATTATGGTGCTTCATCCATTGAGTGATGTTTTTGCTATCAATGATAAACAGCCTATTTTGGCAATGATTGCGATGATTATTGGTTCGGCTATGAATATTGTTTTGAATTATTTATTTTTGTTTGTTCTTGAGACCGGGATTTATGGGAGTGCTTTGGCGACAGTAATAGGGCATGGGATAGGATTTTTGGTGCTTTTGCAGCATTTTTTATTCAAAAGAGGTAAGCTATTTTTTATCAGGCGTTTTAGTTTCGCTGCTGTGCTTTCTTCAGCAAAAAGTGGGATTCCCCAATCTATTTCTGAATTGAGTGCGGCTATTGTGATGTTAATGTTTAATACAACTATTATTGCTATAGCCGGGGAACGAGGAGTGTCAATCTACGGAATTATCATGTACAGCGGGGTTATATTTTTTACCATTTTGCTTTCAATCGCACAAGGTATCCAACCAATTGCAAGTTTTAGTTATGGAGCAGGAAATTTAAAGCGTGTAAAAAGCATTTTTATTTTTGGGATTAGTATTTCTTTCGGGATAGGAATTTTTGTTTATTGTATATTTTATGGATTTGATAAATACCTTGTCCAATTATTTTTAAAAGAAGATGTTTTCAGTAGAGATCCTTATTTTTTAAGCGACACAATTAAAGCAATGAGTGTTTATTATCTTGGGTATATTTTATTGGGTGTTAATATTGTCTGCGCAATTTTTTTTCAATCTGTGCAACGAACTAAAAGTTCGTTTATCATTACAATTTGTTATACATTAGTTTTTTTAGTGATTTTATTGCCTATTTTGAGTAAAAAATATGGAATGGATGGTGTGTGGATTACTTATCCTATTTCGCAATTTTTAGCATTTTTGGTTGTGATGGGTATAGTTTGGTATGAGATGAGATTGGGTATTTTCTCAGGAAAAATTGCAGGGGGAAATTTATTGTGGCAAAGAAAAAAATAATCTTATTTGATTTGGATGGCACACTTATTGATTCTGCCCAAGCTATTTATGAGAGTTGTTGTGTAGCTTGTGAGCAAAATAAACTCAAAATTCCTGATTTTCAAAGCGTTAGAGAAACCATTGGTTATCCGCTAGAGGATATGTTTGTGAGTTTTGGAGCAGATAGACAAAATATATCTTTTTTGGTTGATTCTTATCGGAAATATTATCATCTTATTTGTCTGCAAAAAACAAAATTGTTACCAAATGCTACACAATCTCTCCAAATAGCTAAAAAATTTGCAAAATTAGGGGTGGTTACAACTAAAACGGCAAAATACTCAAAAGAGATTTTAGAGCATTTTGAAATTTTGAATTATTTTGATGTGGTGATTGGTATTGAAGATGTGAAATTTCCAAAACCACATCAAGAACCTATTTTAAGAGCTATAGAACAATTCAATGCGGGCATATCTTCGCAGAATATTTTTATGGTAGGGGATACGCCTTTAGATATTTATTCTGCCATTAATGCCGGTGTTAATCCAATAGCCCTCAAAAGCGGGTATGGTAAGAATGAGGATTTATTGAGAATATGCCAAAATGTTTTTGAGGACGCACTTGAGGCTGTCAATTTCATCAAAACCTTTTGATTGCTACGTTTTTACTCAAGGTAAATGATAGTTTTAAATATGGGCTTTCTTATATTTTACATATTGTGTTAAATTTAGTATAATTCACAAATAAAAAGTTTAGAATTGTATCGTTTAGGGTAATTAATCATTTGAATTTGAATGTTGCATACCAAGATATAAATGATTCATATTTCTAAGGACAACTAACAACATTAACTAGAAAAAGGAAGAAGTATGCTAGAAATCAGATGGCATTCAAGAGCCGGACAAGGAGCTATAACGGGTGCAAAAGGTTTGGCTGATGTGGTGGCAGGAACAGGAAAGGAAGTCCAAGCTTTTGCTTTGTATGGTTCTGCAAAAAGAGGTGCTGCTATGACAGCTTATAATCGTATTGACTCTTCTCCTATTCTCAATCATGAAAAATTTATGAATCCTGATTATATTCTTGTTATAGATCCGGGTCTTACATTTATTACTAATATTTGTGCTAATGAAAAACCCGGCACTCAATATATTATTACAACACATTTAGGTAAAGAGGAACTTTTGAAGAAAAAACCCGATCTGGAAGGTAAGAAGCTTTATACGCTGGATTGTATCAAGATATCGATTGAAGCTCTAGGCAAGCCTATTCCAAATGCTCCAATGTTGGGCGCATTGATAAAAGTTTCAGGCATGCTTGAAATTGAATTTTTTAAGGCTGCTTTCAAAAAAGTTTTGGGGAAAAAACTTCCTCAAAAAATTATTGACGCAAATATGCTTGCCATTGAGCGTGCATATAATGAAGTCAAATAAGGAGTTCATCATGAAAGGTTGGAATGATTTTGAAATTGGAGCGGTGTTATTTCCATTCAAACATCAAGGACAAGAAGCCCTAGCATCTCACAATAATGAGCGAGATTATACTCAAGAGAGTTCATTTAATAGCAGTGTTGCTCATTGGAGAGTAGATAAACCTGTTCATAATAGTGAAGTTTGTATCAATTGTTTTAATTGTTGGGTTTATTGCCCGGATGGGGCTATACTTGCTAGAGATGAGAAACTTAGGGGAGTGGATTATGTCCATTGTAAGGGTTGTGGTGTGTGTGTAGATGTTTGCCCAACCAATCCAAAATCATTGTTAATGTTTAGCGATCATGAAGATAATCAAACTGCCTTAAAAAATTGGCCAAAAAAAGAAGAGAAAAAACGAGACTAAATACAACTAAAAAGATCAAAAAGGAGAATATTATGCCAAATGTTATGGAATTGCAGGAGGTAGAGGTATGGGATGGAAATATGGCAGCATCTCATGCTCTTAGACAAGCGCAAATTGATGTGGTAGCAGCCTATCCAATTACCCCATCAACGCCAATTGTTCAAAATTATGGAAGTTTTGTGAGTAATGGTTATATAGATGGTGAGTTTGTTTTGGTTGAGTCAGAACATGCTGCAATGAGTGGGTGCGTAGGAGCTGCAGCTGCAGGAGGAAGGGTAGCTACAGCAACAAGTTCTCAAGGTTTTGCCTTGATGATAGAAGTTCTTTATCAAGCTTCAGGGATGAGACTTCCTATTGTGCTTAATCTCGTTAATCGTGCCTTGGCTTCTCCTTTGAATATCCACGGAGATCATTCAGATATGTATTTAGGACGTGACGCAGGCTGGATTAATCTGAATACTTGCAATCCCCAAGAGGCTTATGATTTTAATTTGATGGCATTCAGGATTGCCGAAGATATGGCAGTAAGGATTCCTACAATTGTAAATCAAGATGGTTTTTTATGTTCGCATACTGCTCAAAATGTCCGTCCATTGAGTGATGAAGTGGCTTATAATTTTATTGGTGATTATCAGAGCAAAAATCCATTGCTTGATTTTGATAAGCCTGCAACTTATGGAGCGCAAGCTGAGGAAGACTGGCATTTTGAGCATAAAGCGCAACTTCACAATACTCTTATGCATTCAGACATAGCAATACAGAAGGTTTTTGATGAATTTTTTGATCTTACCGCTAGAAGATATAACATTGTAGAAACCTATGATACCAAAGATGCTGAAGTAGTTATTTTTGCATTGGGGACAACGGTTGAATCTGCACGTGTGGCAGCTAAGAATGTTAGAGAATTAGGAATCAAAGCAGGTGTTGTTACGATTCGAGTGTTTCGTCCTTTTCCCTATGTAAAACTTGGAGAAATTCTTAAAGATTTTAAAGCTGTTGCTATTATGGATAAAAGTTTGCCTGCAGGGGCGATGGGAGCATTGTTTAATGAAGTGGCTGCCTCGCTTTATCAGGTTCAAGATTCAAAGCATCCTGTTCTTTCTAATTATATTTATGGTTTAGGAGAGAGGGATTTGACTCAAGTAGATTTGGTCAAAATCTATCAAGAGCTTGATGCAAATGCAAAGGCAGCTAAACTCACGCATCCAACTCAACAATTTATAGGGCTTAGAGGTCCTAAACTAAGCTTTTGCTAAGGAGAAAATAATGGTAAATGAAGTCAAAAATCTAAAACAATTTAGCAAATCAGCAGAGAAATTTGAAGGAGCACATCTTCTGTGTCCGGGCTGTGCCCATGGAATGATTATTCGAGAAGTTTTAAATGTAGTAGATGGACCATTGGTTTTGGGAAATTCGACCGGGTGTGTAGAGGTTTCTACAGCCGTATATCCTTATACTTCATGGGATGTGCCTTGGATCCATATTGGATTTGAAAATGGTTCGACTGCTGTTGCAGGTGTAGAGGCTATGTATAGAGCTTTGGCTAAAAAGGGTAAATATAATGGGCAAAGACCTAAATTTGTTGCTTTTGGAGGCGACGGATCTACCTATGATATCGGTTTTCAATGGATAAGTGGTTGTTTTGAGAGAGGACATGATATGACATATATTTGCTTGGATAATGAGGTATATGCCAACACCGGAGGACAAAGAAGCAGTTCTACCCCCATTGGTGCAAGTACATCAACAACCCCGGCAGGTAAAGTTAGCTATGGAAAGAAAGAAAGAAAAAAAGATATTTTATTTGTAATGGCAGCGCATGGTTCTCCTTATGTAGCACAAGTTGCACCTAATAAATGGAAAGATATGAATAAAAAAATTAAACAAGCCATTGAAACAGAAGGACCTACTTTTATTAATGCTATGAGTGCTTGCACAACTGAATGGAAGTTTGATTCTAATCAAACTGTAGAAGTGAGTGATTTAGCCGTAGATAGTCTTGTATTTCCATTGTTTGAGATTATTAACGGAGTGGAGGTTAGGATCACTTATCGTCCTAAAAATATTATTCCGGTTAGAGATTATCTTGGAGCACAAGGCAGATTTAAACATCTTTTCAAACCTGAAAATGAATATATTCTTGAGCAGTTTCAAAAAAATGTCAATGATCGATGGGAGTATCTCCAAAGAAGAGAAGAAGCCAAAGTTTAATCTTTGACTTCATTGCTTTTATTTAAATTTTCTACAGGCTTTTTTTTTATTCTATTTTTTGACTTCATTATCTATAATATATAAAAATATTTTGAGGAATTAGTTATGGTTGAAAGATACGGGCGTGAATGTATGAAGAATATCTGGAGCATGCAAGCAAAATATTCCTCATGGCTTGAGGTCGAAAAAGCAGTCGTAAAAGGTTGGAATAAGTTGGGGCTTATTGGCGATGAAGATTGTGAAAAAATTTGCAAAAATGCAAAATTTGACGTGGAACGCATTAATACTATTGAAGCAGTTACTAAACATGATTTGATAGCTTTTACTACCTCTGTAGCAGAAAGTTTGGGGGAAGAATCTCGTTTTGTACATTATGGAATTACATCAAGTGATTGCATTGATACAGCTTTAGCTTTGCAAATGAGGGATAGCTTAAAAATTATTTTAGAAGACATAAAGGCACTCACAGAGGTGATAAAAAAGAGGGCTTTTGAACACAAAGATACCTTAATGGTGGGGCGTAGTCATGGCATTCATGGAGAGCCTATTACTTTTGGATTGGTTTTGGCTATTTGGTATGATGAGATGAATAGGCATCTGGAAGCTTTAAATAGCACAATGCAAGTTATTTCTATAGGATCTATTAGTGGGGCTATGGGCAATATGGCGCATACTCCGATGGAATTAGAGGAGTTAGTATGTGCAGATCTGGGACTCAAACCTGCGCCCATAAGCAATCAGATTATTCAAAGAGATCGGCATGCCAGGTTGATGAGTGATTTGGCTTTATTGGCAAGCAGTTGTGAAAAAATAGCTGTGGCAATCAGGCATTATCAGCGCACAGAGGTTTATGAAGCAGAAGAATTTTTTTCTGTTGGTCAAAAGGGTAGTTCAGCAATGCCCCATAAACGTAATCCTGTTTTGAGTGAAAATATCACAGGACTTTGCCGGATGATCAGGAGCTTTGCTTTGCCTGCAATGGAAAATGTAGCGCTTTGGCATGAGCGTGATATTAGCCATAGTTCTGTTGAGAGATTTATTTTGCCTGATGGGTTTATCACGACAGATTTCATGCTTTATCGTCTAAAAGAAGTGATTGAAAAACTCGTGGTGTATCCTGAAAATATGATGAAAAATCTTAATCTTACAGGCGGTTTGGTTTTTTCTCAAAGAATTTTACTTGAACTGCCTAAAAAAGGCATCAGCAGAGAAGATAGCTATAAGATTGTCCAAAGAAATGCTATGAAAGTTTGGGATGATCTTGCGTGCGGAAAAAGCGTTTTTAATCAAAAAGGGGAAAGTTTATATTTGCAATATTTACTTCAAGATAATGAATTGCTGGAAGCATTAGGCGAGCAAGCAATTAAAGAATGCTTTGATTATGCTTATTATACAAAGAATACAGATAAAATATTTCAAAGAGTTTTTGGTCATCAATAAAATAAGATTGCTAAGTAAGGATTTGGAAACTTGAGGATAGCATTTTTGAATGCCAAATTGTGATAAAAAAAATATTAGAAATTTCGGATTGGCTTTAGCAGAATAACAGGCACTGAATTGAGATAATTGACATTGGGTGGCCATATAAACCCTACGCCTAAATCAGCGGGCTTACTTTGGTAAGTCTTTGTATTGGATATATCCATGTTATGATAAATATTATTGTCGGTTTTATTATCAGGGGAAAAGTTTTCATATAGATTATAAGTTTTAGATCTATTTTTTCCATTAACTCTAGCCTCAAATGAAGGTTGGGTAATTCTAAAATTATCAGGCAGATTAGATTTATTTTCATTGAGAACATAAATCCTCATCAAAGTGCCTGTATAAAATTCTCCTAATGTTTTTTCTCCAAATACTTTATCTGAAGGAGGGGCATTTGTAGTAGTTTGCTTGGAAATATATTTATTGGGATTATTTTCTTGCTTACAAGAGACTTGAAGTGCCTGTGCTTTTAGGTCAAAGAATGAAATTGAAAATACAATAATTATATAAAAAATATATTTCATTTTAAAATCTTTATAATCAAATCAAATATTATCAAAATTATTATAATAAATATAAATTAATTTATTAAATTCTAAGAGTATTCTAAGAATAAAATGAGAAATTCATATGTGTGATGGATAACATAAAAATCGTAAATATAAAATTTTAGAGAGTTTCAGTTTTTGATAAAAATTTAGAAACTCTAGGATATTTTTTAGAAAAGATAAGAATAAGACATCAATAAAGCCGCATTTAGGAATTGATTTGTGATATTTATAAGATCGCCATCTTTGTGGCGAAGTGGCGAATTTGTTGAGGCAAAAGGCACATAACTGGTATCATAACCAATACTGCTCGTAGAATCTATTTTTGGAGCATCAAACAAAAGACGCAAATCCATTTCAATTATGTGATGTTTGCCTGACATGGCGCCAAATCCAACATGAATAACTGGAGATTTTGTCCTTAACTCAGCAGAATTTCCGGTATGATATATATCTATATCATTTCCATTCATATCTCCTAATGAGATACTTCCGGCAAGTCCGTAATGAGTAAATTGATACCCTCCGCCTAACATAAAATAAGGCGCAAAATCATCGGACTGAAAAGAGCCAATCATCAAATCGAACATTCCTCCGTAATAGTCTGAATCAATATACCCATAATGGATATAATTATCGCTATTATAAGCCTTTGGAGAATTGCCCAAAGTGGCATAAGCGTTATACGCTTTTCCATAATAGCCATAGACTCGAATCCCTACATTTTTGAAAGTTTTCATCAAGCCTATTTTTGCTTCAAAGGCAAAACCATCAGAACTGACTAAATTTTCGCTATTTGTTTTGCTGTCTTTGAATTCATAGGTTTGGAAACCGGCCGGCATTGTAAAGTCGTTGTAAATTTTGTTAAAACCAAATGCTGCTCCAAAGAATAATCCACCGGTAATGTTGTTGCCCTTAGATGGATTGGATGTTGGACTTGGATTTGTCTCATTCTCCGGAAGAGTAGGGGTCTGAGCTACTAAGAAGCTTGAAATGCAACCCAACAAAAAGGCTGAAAAAATATTTTTCTTCATTTTCAACTCCTATTAAAATAAATATAGATAAAATAGGCGTAAGAATCATACATTAGCTAATTTTAAAAACAAATTAAATTTAAATTTTTAGAGGATATTTTATGAAAGTTGCACTTTTGATGAGTGGTGGTGTCGATAGTTCCTATTCGGCTTATTTATTAAAATCTCAAGGTTATGAAATTTTGGGGATTTATTTAAAACTTCATAATAAAGAAATCAAACATGAGATGTTTTTGAGAAATTGTCATAGAGTTTCTGAAAATCTTGGTTTTGAATTTAGAGTTATAGATGCTCAAGAAGAGTTTAAAGATGTAGTTTATAATGAATTTATCGCTTCTTATAAACGTGGAGAGACACCAAATCCATGTGCTTTGTGTAATCCATTAATGAAGTTTGGGTTGGCTTTAGATTTCGCTCTCCAATCAGGTTGTGAAAAAATTGCCACAGGTCATTATGCAAGAATAAAAGAAGTAGAAGGTATTAAAAGAATTCAAGAGGCAAGAGATAAGAGCAAAGATCAAAGTTATTTTTTATACGCAATATCTCAAGAAGCTATCAATCGATTGATTTTTCCATTAGGGGATATGCTAAAAGAAGAAATAAAGCCCAAAGCATTTGAAGTGATGCCATGGTTAGGAAGTTTGGAAACTTATAAGGAATCTCAAGAAATTTGTTTTGTAGAAACAGATTATATTGATATTCTCAAAAAACACACACAAGTAGATCAAGAAGGGATTGTAAAAGATATTGGCGGAAATATCGTAGGGAAGCATAAAGGTTATATGCAATATACCATTGGAAAACGAAAAGGATTTAGCGTTAAAGGTGCTCATGAACCCCATTTTGTTGTTAAAATCAATCCTAAAGAGAACGAAATCATTGTAGGCAAGAAAGAAGATCTTGCCACTTCTTATGTAGAAGCCATTAATAAATCTTTATTAGAGAGTTTTAATGGGGGTGAATATAAAGTAAAGATTCGTTATCGCAGCACACCTTCAGAGGCTAAAATCTTAATAATAGGAGATAAAATTATTGCAGAGCTTAAAGAACCTGTCTATGGAGTAGCAAAAGGACAGGCTTTGGTCGTGTATCAAGATGATAGAGTCTTGGGCGGGGGGGTTATTGTTTGATAAATTATTTTTTATCATCCCCTTCTCCCATATAGTTAATAATAAAAATATAAAAATTAACTTAAATGTTTAAAAGAAATATTTTTAATAAATTTTTTATTCTCATAATAATTCAGGTTATCTCCATCTACAAGTCCAAAAGCACTTCCAAAAGAACTAATAATATACTTTTCAATTTGAATATCTTTTTGGTAATTTAGAAGAACAAAATTTTCTTCCCATTTCCCTCTGCCATCATAATGAGGGTTTTTTATAGAGGCAATAATGTCATAGGGTATCCAACCATTTTGTTTGAAGAAAACTTCTGCTTTGGTGACAATAGAGGCTGAAGGATTGCCTAACTCAATCCCCAGTGCTTCTCTGGCAGGTATTTTACAAGCTCTGCACAAAGAAACAAACAGGGTTGTTGCGCTGACATTTTCACCCGGAAAAATGATGGCTGCATTTTTGGTGTGGATATTTCGGATACCTTCAATATTTTTTGCTTGTTGGTAATGGAGGTGATGCTTTAAGTATCCATAGATATTGTGGATTGTTTTTTCTTCATTTTTGTCTTGAAATTTTGAGGCAAGCTGTTTGATTATGCCATCTGTGCGAATATATCGACTAGATTGAAGAAATTTTTCAGGATTCTCCAGATTCTCTTGGGATGCCCTTGGAGAAAGTAAAATATCTGTTTGTATCGAAATAATTTTTGGTTTTGGCTTGAAGCTATATTGGGCATAAATAATAGGAACATTGTTTTGGCGGTAAGTTTTATAAAAGTCATAATTACCCCATATTTTCATATTGCTTGGCTGTTGAAAATCTGTAGTTAGCGGCATAGGAATATAAAGTTTGATTTCTTTAGCAGAATCAAAATTGACCTCATATGAAAATTTTAAAGAGAATTTTTTTGATTTGGAATCATTTGCCTGTATTATATTTGCATTTATAAAAATACCTGTTCCCAGAATGCCGGTTTTTATAAAATCTCTACGTTTCATTAATTTATCCTTTAATAAAAATTATTAAAAAATATAATATAAAAATATAAATAATTTATTAATAAAAATTATCAAATTAAAAAATTTATTTTAAATATAGAGAAAATTTTTGATACTCTTAGAAAAAATATTTCTAAGAGTATTTTTGTGAGGATTTTTATTGAAAGTGTAAAAAATTAGAGGACGAGTTCTGCAATTCTTTTGCCATAGGCAGGGTCAGCTTTTTTGAAATGTTCAATTTGACGTTTTTTGATTTCTGTGGGCACTCCTTCCATGGCTGCTTTGATGTTTTGGCAAAGCCTTTCTTTTTCTTCTGCACTCATGAGACGATACAGATCTCCGGGTTGTGTGTAGTAGTCATCGTCTTCTTCTCTGTAATCGTAGTCATAAATAGTTGTTTCTTGTTCCAGTTTGCTTAGATCAAGTTTTGGTTCTCTTGCATTGGGATCTTCTTGATAACCGGGAAGAGAGCCGGGATTGTAATTAATCATATCGCCATGATTTCCATTTTGCATGTATCCATCACGAGAGGTTGTATGGAATGGACATTTTGGGGCATTTACAGGAAGTTGTGTGTGGTTGATGCCCAATCGGTATCTTTGGGTATCTCCATAAGAAAATAATCTTCCTTGAAGCATTCTATCAGGACTATAGCCAATTCCGGGGACTATATTTGCAGGGTTAAAAGCAGCTTGTTCTACTTCTGCAAAATAATTTTCAGGATTTTTATTAAGCTCTACAATACCTACTTCAATGAGGGGATAATCTTTTTGACTCCAGGTTTTTGTGAGATCAAACGGATGGAATCGATAAGTTTTTGCTTCTGCTTCACTCATGATTTGCACACACATTCTCCATTTTGGAAAATCACCTTTTTGAATGCTTTCATACAAATCTTTTTGATGAGATTCTCTATCATTAGCTATGAGTGCCCCTGCTTCTTGATTGGTAAGATTTTCAATCCCTTGCATAGTTTTGAAATGAAATTTTACCCAAAATCTTTCATTTTTATCATTGATAAAACTAAAAGTATGGCTTCCAAATCCGTGCATATGACGATAGCTTTTTGGGATACCACGGTCGCTCATTGTGATGGTTACTTGATGGAGAGATTCAGGATGCAGGCTCCAGAAATCCCAAGCATAAGTGGCATTTCTTAGATTTGTCTTGGGATCTCGTTTTTGAGTATGGATAAAATCAGGAAATTTAAGAGGATCGCGCACAAAAAATACAGGTGTATTATTTCCTACCAAATCCCAATTTCCTTCTTCTGTATAATATTTCATGGCAAACCCTCTGGGATCTCTTTCTGCATCTGCTGCGCCACGCTCTCCTGCAACGGTTGAGAATCTAAAAAAACAAGGAGTTTCTTTGCCTATTTTATTAAATATTTTTGCTTTCGTGTATTTGGTAATATCATTAGTTATCCTCAATACTCCATAAGCACCGCTGCCTTTAGCATGAACAACTCTTTCCGGAATTCTTTCACGATCAAAGTGAGCTAATTTTTCTAAAAACCAAGTATTTTGTAACAACATAGGACCTCTAGGTCCCATAGTAAGAGAATTTTGGTTGTTGCCAATTGGTGTCCCCGTGGCATTTGTCAGTGTAACATTTTTCATTGTGTATCCTTTTGTTAGAATGTAGTTGTTAAACAGAGTAAGTATAATCAATAAAAATAAATAAACGATAAAAATTATTAATTAAATTTTTTCAAATCTCTAAGCAAGGCTTTAAGTGTTATCTTTGTATAATTTTATAAAATATATTGTAGGGTTGGTTTTATATGCGAGGATTTAAGATTTTTACAGGGAGTGCTCACCCAATTTTTACTAAAGAGCTGGCTAAACATCTTGATGCAGTAATTTCAAAAGCAACGGTCAATCGTTTTAGTGATGGAGAAATTAATGTTCAAATTAGCGAATCAGTGCGAGGCAAAGATGTGTTTATTGTACAACCCACTTGTGCACCGACCAATGATAATCTTATGGAGCTTTTGATTATGACTGATGCATTTAAACGGAGTTCTGCAAGTTCAATTAATGCCGTAATTCCTTATTTTGGTTATGCAAGACAAGATCGTAAGGCTGCTCCAAGAGTCCCCATAACAGCTAAACTTGTTGCTAATTTGATGCAAAGCGCCGGGATTGATCGTGTGATTACCATGGATTTACATGCAGGACAAATTCAAGGTTTTTTTGATGTTCCTGTGGATAATTTATATGGTTCGATTATTTTTAGGGATTATATTCGTGCCAAAAAATTTAAAAATCCCATTATTGCCAGTCCGGATATTGGGGGTGTTTCAAGAGCAAGATATTTTGCCGATCAACTGGGATTGGATTTGGTAATTGTAGATAAAAAACGTGAAAAGGCGAATATCAGTGAAGTAATGAATATTATTGGAAATGTTAAGGACAAAGATGTTATTCTTGTAGATGATATGATTGATACAGCCGGTACGATGTGTAAAGCTGCAGATGTTTTGAAAGCCAAAGGAGCTAATTCTGTGATGGCATTGGGGACACATCCGGTTTTGAGTGGTCCTGCGATTGAGAGGATTCAAAAAAGTTCTCTTGATGAAGTAGTGGTGAGTAATTCTATTCCCTTGAGACAGCAATGCCCTAAAATTACAGTATTGAGTGTGGCTCCATTGTTTGCAGAAGTGATTAGAAGAATTTATCACAACGAAAGCGTTAATTCACTTTTTATTTAGGAAAAATATGATTTTAGAACACGAAATTCCTCAAGGAACGAAACTTCATTTTGGTGCTTCGGCTAAACTTAAACGTCAAATTGAAAATATGGTTTGTGAAATTTTTTATCACAATAACTTTGAAGAAATTTTGACGCCATCATTTGTGTACCTTGAACATCAAAAAAATTTTTCTAACCGCAATATTATTCGGTTGAGTTCTCAAAATAATCATCAAATATCTTTAAGGTATGATACAACAATTGATGCTATTAGAATTATTACAAAGCGTTTAGGCAGGAGTACGAATCAAAAAAAATGGTTTTATATCCAACCTGTTTTTAGTTATCCTACCAATGAGATACACCAGATAGGGGCTGAATGTCTGGATGTGGAAGAAATGCCAAAAATATTGTGCTTGAGCGTAGAAATTATGAAAAAATTAGGCATTAGCCCTATTTTGCAAGTTTCTAATGTCAAGATTTTAAAATTATGTGCCAAAGATTTGGGGATAAATATA
This sequence comes from Helicobacter sp. 11S03491-1, assembly GCF_002272835.1. Classification (NCBI taxonomy): domain Bacteria; kingdom Pseudomonadati; phylum Campylobacterota; class Epsilonproteobacteria; order Campylobacterales; family Helicobacteraceae; genus Helicobacter; species Helicobacter sp. 11S03491-1. The sequence goes on along the minus strand of NZ_MLAO01000004.1, from coordinate 115,243 downwards.
GGAGTATTTCAAAAAATGCAAGTTGAAGATATTCTAAAACATGGAGGATATCTTGGAGATTTATTAAAAATCCAAACCCAAGAGGATTTGAAAAATTTTCTTAAGATTGCCCCGGATTTCTTAAAACCCGAACTGGAAGCACTTCTGGAAAGCGCCAGTTATTGCAGTGATGCAAAAACAATTTTTTCACCACTTGATTTTGCGCCTATTGAGTATTATAACGATTTGGTTTTTAGAATGTTTGAGGGAAATCATACATTTTTGCTGGGAGGAAAATATAAAATTGAAGATACACAATCTTGTGGATTTGGTATTTATACAGATGATATTGTAGATTATTTGATGCAAATAAAATGAAGGAAGGATAAGAGATGGCTGATTTGGTAGTGGGGATACAATGGGGAGATGAAGGGAAGGGCAAGATTGTAGATATGCTGGCTAAAAATTATGATTATGTGGTGAGGTATCAAGGGGGACATAATGCAGGGCATACAATTGTCGTAAATGGTAAAAAATATGCCTTGCATTTAATGCCCTCAGGCGTATTGTATGAAAAATGCAAGAATATTATCGGTAATGGTGTTGTGATCGCATTAGATGCCCTTTATGATGAAATGAAGCAATTTCCAAATCTTGATAATCGTTTTTTTATTAGTGATAAAGCCCATATTATTATGCCCTACCATCAAATCATTGATAGAGCACGAGAAAAATCACTCAAAGATGCTATTGGCACAACTTGCAAGGGAATAGGGCCTAGTTATGGGGATAAAATTGCAAGGAGCGGGTTTCGTATAGGTGAGCTTAAGGAAATGAAAATATTAGAGGAAAAAGTTCGTTTTCATCTGGATCAAATCGCTTATATACAAGATTTATATGCCATCAAATTGCCTTCTTATGAAGAAATTATGAAATACATTCAAGAATATGCTTCAAAAATACTCCCCTTTATAACAGATACGACACAAATGCTTTGGGATGCCGGTGATGCAAAAAAAAAGATATTATTAGAAGGTGCGCAAGGGAGTATGCTTGATATCGATCATGGAACTTATCCTTTTGTAACAAGCTCTACTACTACTGCTTCAGGAGCTTGTAGTGGTAGTGGATTGAATCCTAAAGAACTTCAAAAAATTATTGGTATTTCAAAGGCATATTGCACGCGAGTAGGCAATGGTCCTTTTCCAACAGAAGATTTTGGAAAGGTAGGAGAATTTTTACGTCAGAAAGGATGTGAGTTTGGCACAACTACAGGCAGACCAAGACGATGCGGGTGGTTTGATGCTTTGAGTGTGAAATATGCTTGCAGAATTAATGGCTGCGATAGTTTGAGTTTGATGAAATTAGATGTTTTGGATGGATTAGATGAAATAAAAGTATGCGTTGGTTATCGCAGAGGAAATGAAATTATTGAATATGTTCCAAGCAATATGAAAGATTTAGAGCCTATTTACAAAAGCTATAAAGGTTGGAACAAAACTGCCGGCATAAGAAATTTTGATGAACTTCCCAAAGAGGCAAAAGATTATATTTTGGATTTGCAAAAGCTAACTGATACCAAAATATCTATTATTTCTACAGGTCCTGAAAGAGAAGATACAATTATCTTATGAATACAAAATTTGATGCGCTCCTTAGAGTTAAAAAACAGGATCTGGACAAAAAAGAAAGCGATATTATTAAAAACAATATTTTTATTGCTTCCAAATACCATGAACTCAATGAAACAATCCAAGATCTTGCTAATATAAACATACCGCAAAATGGAGATTATGTAAAGTTCAAAAGAGTCTATGAAATGAAAAAATTAGCTATGGGACAAATTGATTTGATTCAAGCAGAAATATCTGAACTTAAAAATACGGGTAAAAAATTACAAGAATTTTATAAAATAGCTTCTATTGAATATGAAAAAATTAAATATTTACAAGAAAATGAGATTAAAAAACAGCTTTATTCTTTGAAAAAAATAGAAGAAAAAAATCTTGATGAAGCCGGTGTCGTGCTTTTTGGATTTCATAAGGAAAACGTATGAAGAAAAATCTTTTGATGAGTTTATTTTTATTGGGATTAATTGTTGGTGAAGGGATTAGTGAAGACTCTTCTTCTGTTTCTGATGGAGTACAATCTTCAAAACAACTTTTGGAATGCAATGCGATTTTTGAATCACGAAAAGATGAAATAATTGATCAAGTAAGGCAGCTTGATGAAAAAAAACAAGCTATCGAAGCTCTTCAAAATGCATCACAAAATATACTCAATCAACGTGAAGCCAAACTCAAAGAAAGAGAAAAAGCATTGAGTTTGAAACTCAAAGAAATTCAAGAACAAGAAAATAAAGCAAAACAAATAAATGATGAAAAAGAAACAAAAATAAAAAATCTTATTACAAAAAATGAAGAAATACTCAAAGCAATCAATGGAGCTAAGAACAATAAATTAGCATTAACTTATGCTAAAATGAAAGATTCTAAAGCAGCCCCTATTATAGAAAATCTTCCTCAAGATGAAGCTGCGAGTATATTGTTTGCTTTGAGTGCTCAAGATATGGGAAAAATTTTGTCAAAAATGGATCCTAAAAAAGCTGCAGAACTTACAGAGATTTTAAAAAAAGGACCTCCTTTTGAATCAAGCATACCCGAACAGATCTCACAACAAAATAAAAATCAAGAACAAAAAGAAATCACTCACGATCAAGATATAAATAAAAATAACTCATCTATATAGCCTTCCATTGTATCTTAATGATATTTATGCTATATTGATAAAAAAAATTTTTTTACTTAAAAAGGAGAAAAAATGAAAGTTTTAGTCATACAGGGTCCCAATTTAAATATGCTTGGTCATAGAGATCCTAGAATTTATGGAAATATGACTTTGGAACAAATTCATCAAAATATGAAAGTATTTGCACAACAAAATAATCTTCTTCTTGATTTTTTTCAAAGCAATTTTGAGGGAGAAATTATTGACAAAATTCAAGAGTGCGTAGGTAGCGATTATGCAGGGATTATTATCAATTCGGGAGCTTATTCTCATACTTCTATTGCTATTGCAGATGCAATTATGGCTGCGGGTGTTCCTGTAATTGAAGTACATTTAAGCAATATTCATGCTCGAGAAGATTATAGAAAACATACCTATACAGGCGCTGTTTGTGCAGGTGTGATTACAGGTTTTGGCGCATTTGGATATCATATGGCTATCATTGCAATGATGCAGATTTTGTCTGAAATACGTTCTATCCGAGAAGCTCAGGCTACGCAAGCAAAGGCTGAAACAAAAGATATAAAAACTGAAGCAAAAACTGAAGTTAAACATGAAAAAAAAGATAAATAATGAAACTTATCTTACTTTAGATGAAAATGCCCAATATTTTGAATGTGGCTATAGTTGTGATAATGCTGTAGTCTTAAATATACAAGGGGATAAATTTTTTATCACAGATTCTCGCTATACGCTTGAAGCACAACAAAACACCAAGAATACTCAAGTCATACAAGCTGATGACTTGCTTGCTTGTGCTTGTGGTATTTTTAATAAAAATTCAATACAAAATATTTTATTTGATCCTAATCAGATGACTTTCGCTCATTATGAGAAATTAAAAAGCTTGCTAAAATCTTCAATAAATCTTATGGGAGTTGCTAACTTCCATCAATTCAAAAGAATCATTAAAACAGATGAAGAGATCAAGTGGATTAAAAAATCACAAAAGCTTAATGAACAAGCTTATGAGCATTTTTCTAAATATTTGTATGGATATGGGCATTTAATGAGTGAAGAGATAATGTTTTATCATGCTAAGAATTTTTTAAGTTATCAAGGTAAATATGAGCTTAGTTTTTATCCAATTTTGGGTATTAATGGTAATGCGGCTAAACCTCATGCTCTTCCTAGTCCAAAAGATAGGCTCAAATATGGAGATCTTTTGCTTTTTGATGCAGGTATTAAATATAAACGGTATTGCTCAGACAGGACAAGAACAGCTTATTTCACCAAAGAGGGTATTGATTTTAAAAAACATCAAAAATTTAAAGATAAAAAGCTACAGAAGATTTATGACACGGTTTTGAGTGCTCAAGAAAAAACAATAGAGCTTCTCAGAAGTGGGATGAGTGGCAAAGAGATTGATGGGATTGCAAGAGGGGTTATAGAAGAATCCGGTTATGGAGAATATTTTATTCATAGCACAGGACATGGTATCGGACTTGATATTCATGAATTGCCTTTTATTTCTAAAAGAAGTGAGGTGATTGTTGAAGATGGTATGGTATTTTCTATAGAACCGGGTATTTATATTCCCGGTCATTATGGAGTGCGTATTGAAGATTTGGTGGTGGTAAAAAATGGCAAAGCACAAATTCTTTGATATTCACATTGTGGTCAAAAATGAGATCCCTGGTTTTTTCCCGTTTATTTCCTAGAAAAATTTCTCCTTCAAGGATTTTTCCTAATACTGTTACTCTGGGATTGGGCGGTAATATTAAAAATCCCATAAAGAGTTTTGAGCATTTTTATAGATGGCTTGGTAATAATAAAAATTTTATTATCATCTCTTCATCGCCAATTTATATTAATCCTCCTTTTGGCTATCTCAATCAAGAAGATTTTTGTAATGCTACAATTACAATTTCTACAAATTTTTCTGTAGTTGAATTATTTGGTCTTATTTTTTATTTGGAGCGTAGATTTGGAAGGGCTAAAAAAAGAGAGTTTAAAAATTCTCCAAGAACATTAGATATTGATATAATTTTTTTTAATGATTTGATTTTAAAGCATCCTTATCTTAAAATACCTCATCCAAAATGGACACAAAGAGAATCTGTTTTGATTCCTTTATTTTTGCAATATCTAATCCCAAAGGGACGAAAATGAAACTTTATACTTATGGCGGCGAAACAGCCGCACAAGCCTTAAAAACGGCTCAAAGCAAACATGGAGAAGATGCTTTGGTGGTTAAGACTAAAGAAATACGAAAAAAAACAATGACTCAACCGGGACTCTATGAGATTGTTGTGGCGGTTGAGACAGATGAGTTGGAAGGGAACACTTTTGAATTACAACCGGAAGAGGAAATAAAACCTAAAAATAGTGTTCAAAAGCGTTTAGATGATATTTTGGCAAAAAACATGGAAAAAAAGAAAAAGGATTCTAAAAATCCTTATGAAGATGTAACTATCCAGCTTTCTGATGCTGTAAGAGAGATTAGTAAAATTGCAGGCATGGAGCGTCCAAAATCTCCACCCAAAAAAGAATCTGTCATTATTCCGGAGACTCCAAAAACTCTAGATTTGAGATTAGAAAATAAAATTTTCCAAAAACAAGAAGATCGTGCCCTTAGCCAACAAAATGATACCAAAGAGTTGAAACATATTAAAACCGAACTTGATAAAATTAATGATAAAATCAAACTTATTCAAAATATGTTTTGGGATGAAAAAGGACCTAAAAATGAGGGGCTACAAATTCCCCAAGAATTTGCAGAAATTTATCGTATTGCCAAAAATAGCGGTATGAACCGAGCGCATTTGGATGAAATTATGAAATTGAGCTTGGAATTAATGCCCCTAAAAATGAGAGAGAATTCTTTGACTATTAAGCGGTATTTTCGTGAGGTGTTACGAAAAATGATTTATTGTCGCAGTGAGCATTTGGATATGGGGAATAAAAAAATTATTATGCTTGTAGGTCCTACAGGAGTAGGAAAAACAACTACATTAGCAAAGCTGGCAGCACGTTACTCTAAAATGTTGGATAAAAAATACAAAGTTGGTATTATCACATTAGATACTTACAGAATTGGAGCTCTTGAGCAATTAACCTGGTATGCCAGGAAAATGAAAATTAGCATCGAGACCGTTATTGAGCCTGAGGATTTTCTCAAAGAGATCGACACCTTGCGATATTGTGATTATATTTTGGTTGATACTGCCGGGCATTCCCAACATGATAAGCAAAAAATCAATATGCTTAAAAAATTTATTCACAATGATTATAAAATTGATATTACTCTGGTACTTTCAGCTACTACGAAATATGAGGATTTAAAAGATATTTATCAATCTTTTGGGGAGCTGGATATTGATACTTTGATTTTTAGCAAACTTGATGAAAGTAGAGGATTGGGAAATTTATTTTCATTGGTATATGAAAGCAAAAAACCTGTAAGTTATCTCTCAGTAGGTCAAGAAGTACCAATGGATTTGGTGGTTGCAACTAATGATTATCTTGTAGATTGTATGTTAGATGGTTTTAGTAATTCTAATCGAGCGTCTAAATGAATCAAGCCAGCAATTTAGATACCTTGATGAAACCCTTTCCAATGGTCAAAAAAGGAAATACAAAATTTATTGCTATTACAAGTGGAAAAGGTGGCGTAGGAAAATCAACTATTAGTGCAAATCTTTCTTATACTCTTTTTAAAATGGGGTATAAGGTGGGAGTTTTTGATGCAGATATTGGATTGGCTAATTTGGATTTAATTTTTGGAATTAGAACGGGAAAAAATATCTTACATGCGCTCAAAGGAGAAGTTAGATTTGATGAAGTGGTCTATCCCATTGAAGAAGGTCTGTATTTAATTCCGGGTGATAGTGGGGATGAAATATTAAAATATGCCAATCAAGATATCTTAAATGAGTTTGCCCAAGATAGTGGTATTCTTGATGAATTAGATTATATGATTATTGATACAGGGGCTGGGATTGGAGATGTAACTCAAGCTTTTTTGAGCGCAAGTGATTATGTGGTAGTTGTTACGATTCCCGATCCTGCAGCCATCACAGATGCCTATGCAACCATCAAAATTAATTCAAAAATTAAACAAGAGCTTTTTATGATTATCAATATGGTTAATTCTCAAAAAGAAGCAATGGGAGTTTTTAACAAAATCAAAAATGTTGCACAGAAGAACTTACCTACTCTGGATCTTGAACTTTTGGGTTGTTTGTATGGAAGCAATTCTGTAAAAAAATCCACAAAATACAGAGAGCTTTTGTGCAAAGTTGAACCTTTGAATAATTTTTCATCTGATATGCGTCATATTGCTAAGGCAATTTCAGCAAAAATGGAACAAAATGTGCTTTATTCATCAAAAGAAAATTTTATAGGCTTTTTTAAAAGGATATTGGGCTATTTGTAAGGAAGGAAATGAAGCCAACAAATTATGTTAATCTTTCTGTTGTTTTTGGGTTTTTTTTAGGCTTAGCTTTTGGAATAGCCAAATTTGATGATCCTGAAATTATTTTATTTTGGACCATTGTTTCTACAGCAGGATTTTATTTGATTATTCTTTTTTCTGCTTCGGCGTATATATGGTTTATTGATTTTGATAAAACGCTTTTTAATAAAAATAATCTCGAGAAGAAATTAGATTACTTTGATCATGAATTTGATATTCGAGAAAAAGAAGTTGCTAATATCCGACAGTATATTAGTAACTCAGATTTTTTAGACAGCAAATCTCTAGCATCGGCAGATTAGATGAATTCCAAAAATTTATATGGCTACAATCAAACGATTCGATATTCTCAAGATGAGCTTGCAATGCAATATTTACCCGCAGTCAGATCGATGGCATATCGCGTTAAAGAACGCGTGCCAAGTTCTGTTGATCTTAATGATCTTATATCTATCGGTACAGAAGAGCTTATTAAACTTGCCAGAAGATATGATCATAAAATCAACGATTCTTTTTGGGGTTATGCCAAAACTCGTGTAAATGGGGCAATGCTTGATTATTTACGTTCGCTTGATATTGTCTCAAGGGCATCTAGAAAATTAATAAAATCCATTGATTATGAAGTTTCAAAATATTTTAATGAATTTCAAGAAGAACCTACAAATGAATATTTATCAAAAGTTTTGGGAGAAGATGTCGATAAAATTAGAGAAGCAAAGATTGCTTCTGATATTTATTCTCTTGTGCCTATTGATGAACAATATAATATTATTGAGCAAGAAAATATTTTAGAAAAGCTTGAACAAGAAGAGCTTATGGAGATTATTCAAAGGATTTTAAAAGGTCTTTCAGAGAGAGAGCAATTGATTATACAGTTGTATTTTTTCGAAGAATTAAATTTGAGTGAGATTAAAGATATTTTAAATATCACAGAATCAAGAATTTCTCAAATCACTAAAGAAGTTATCAAAAAAATAAGAAAATCTTTAGGAGAAAGAAATGGCTGATATATTAAGTCAAGAAGAAATTGATGCCCTCCTTGAGGTTGTTGATGAAGGCAATGATGCTGAGGCATTACAAAAGCGCGACATTATCCATCAAAAACAGGTTACTCTTTATGATTTTAAACGCCCCAATCGTGTTAGCAAAGAACAATTGAGAGCCTTTAGAAGTATCCATGATAAAATGGCCAGAAGTCTTTCAAGTCAGATTTCTGCGATCATGAGGAGTATTGTTGAAATCCAACTCCATAGTGTCGATCAGATGACTTATGGTGAATTTTTGATGAGTCTGCCCAGCCCTACAAGTTTCAATGTTTTTTCTATGAAACCTATGGATGGTATGGGCGTTTTAGAGATTAATCCAAGTATAGCATTTTCTATGATTGATAGACTTTTGGGTGGCAAGGGTGATCCTTATGATAGTTCAAGAGAATTTAGTGATATTGAATTAAATTTATTAGATACAATTTTAAGGCAGATCATGCAAACCTTAAAAGATGCATGGTCGCCAATTATAGAAATATTTCCCACAGTAGATGCCAAAGAATCAAGCGCGAATGTGGTTCAAATCGTTGCTCAAAATGAAATTGTTATTATGGTTGTAATGGAAATTATCATAGGACATAGCAGCGGAATGATGAATTTATGCTATCCTGTCATTTTACTTGAGACAATATTATCCAGACTTGGAGGTAGAGATTTGATGCTCTCAGAGACTAGCTCAAAGAAAAGTCGCAACAAGGAACTTCAAGCTTTGGTAGGAGGGGCAGGGGTAAATGTTTCGGTTTTTTTAGGAGGAGTGAAAATTACTTTAAAAGAAGTTTTAGATTTGATGGTTGGAGATATTATTCGTTTAGATCGAGCTGCAGATGATACTGTGGTGGTTAATATTGATGGCAGGGAAAAATATTTAGCAAGTGTAGGGCTTCAAAGGTATCGTAAAACAATCAAAATTCAAGAAATGATAAAAACTGAAAAAGATAAGGTCAAAGAAATATTAGAAATGTTAGAAGCTCAAAGAAAAAGTAAAGCTAATGATATAGAAGAGGAAGAACATGAATGATTTTATAAAGATTTTTACCCAAGAGGCGATTGCAACAATAGAAGGTTTAACAGGAAGTTCCCCGGATATTGTAAATAACAAAACGGATATTGTTAGTGCTGTTTCCTTGCCTATTCCTTATGCTATTACTTATATTAATGTTTCAGGGGATTTGAGCACGAATGTAGCTTTGGTTATCCCTGTGGGGCTTGCAACTTCTTTGGCTGATTTGATGATCGGAGGAGAAGGGACAGAGAAAATGGAAATGAATAGCGATGATTTAGACGCTGTTAAAGAAATCAATTCAAATATATTTGGAGCTATTTCGACAGCATTAGGATCGCAAAAAAATCTTCCTAAGCTTAATTTTTCTTGTCAGAGTATAGAATTTATCATCAATCCAATAGATCTTTCTGCGTATGATAAGGGATATTCATTTTCATTTTCATTCAATACAATTAAGTCAAATTTTATATTTCTAACTACCGGTCAATTTACTAAAATTTTTGACAAGATTGATGCTTTGCCGGTAAATACTCCCACTGATGTTATTCAAAGCCATCTACTTAATCAAGATGAGGTTAAAAATATTGGCATGCTTCTTGATGTAAAATTGAATATAAAAGTAAGGATTGGACAAAAAAAAATGTTGTTAAAAGATGTTATTTCAATGGATATTGGAAGTGTTGTAGAACTCAATCAATTAGCCAACGATCCTTTAGAAATTCTTGTAGATGATAAAGTGATTGCCAAAGGAGAAGTTGTAATTGTTGATGGAAATTTTGGCGTCCAAATTACAGATATTGGCACCAAAAGAGAGAGATTAGAACAACTTCGAGGCTAGATTTAAGCTTAGAATTTTTGCTTTAGTTTTTTAAATAGTTTGTGTGTGTCCAGTGAGATAGTTAGCATTTCTTGATTGGCAAAAGTCCGGTTGATGAAGTGTAAAATAATACTAAAACGTGCTTTTAAAATATCATTTTTGTATTCATAATAAAAGTCCGCTCGATTATAATTTGTACCTCTATAAAAAGGTAGCCCACTATAAAAATCTTCTCCATATTGTGTGTAATACTCCATTTGTGGTTTTCCAAAATAATAGCTATCTTTAAATCCAAATCCTTTGTATTGAGCTTCTAAGTCCAGTTGCCAGCCAAGTCCATTATAAAAAGGATCTATGCCTGTGCTTAGATGGCGTTTTCTCTCCAAAGTCGAGAGTGTGCCAAATTGAATGGAAGCTTTTTGCATATAAGGCATAAGGGCTTTAAAAGAAGTGCCCATATAGAGATTGTAATAGATTCTATCAAGCAAATAAGTATCTCCATTAGAGCCATCTTTTGCCAGATATTCATCATTTTTAAAATGATACATCAAGAAATTTCCCCCTACAAAGAGATAATCTTGGAAAAAATTGAATTGACTTGAGGCTAATACCATGAATTCATCCAGGCGTTTAGATAGATTTCCTCCATACCAATCAAATATAAATTCAGCATATCCATTGATGCCGTCATTTGATTTTTCAGGCTTATACTCGAACATGACGCCATTGATATTAGGATTAAAAAAATAAAAATCATTGCGAAAAAAACTTAAGGGATAATGAGCGATAGAATGCTTGCGTGGAAAAATACCAAAATATCCCCGTAAATTTTCTCCTATAGCGCTATAGTATATGGATACATTGGCTTTTGTGGGAAAATGTTGTTCGCCCATGTTTTGGATAACATAGCCCCCAAACATCAAAGACTGATGTTCATCAAAAGCAATTCCAACTTCAGGAGCTAACCTCACACCATAAATTGTTCGCGTATCCCAATAAGGCACAGAATCCTCAAGATTATCAAGATAAAAATTAAAACCTAAATCATATTTCCATTCATATGTATAGCCAAATCCAATTAAAGCAAGCAGAAGACAAAGTCCTCGAAACATTTTTTTCCTTTATATTTTTCGAGCCATTGTATAAGAATATAATTTTATTATTGCTGAGAAAACTCTCCTAAAATTTTGGAGAGTTAATGTTGGATTATTCTGAAGCTTCAATTTGAATTTTTACTTTTACCTCATCGCTTACAATTGCATTTGGAGTCCCTACGCCAATTTTAAAATCATTTCTATTGATTTTACCTTCAATATCCAGAGCCATTAATTGTTTTTTTGTCATTGGATTATTAACAGGACCATTGACTTCTACTTCCCATATTACAGGTTTAGTAATGCCTTTCAAAGTGAGATCTCCATAAATTTTATCACCTTCTTGTTTTGTCATTTTAAAGGTTGCATTTTGAAATTTTTGAGAATCAAAAAAATCATCTGCATTGAGGTGAGCATCTCTTTTTTTACTTTTAGTGTCAATTGAAGCAACATTAATTTTTCCCTCAAGTTTATTAATTTTTTTAGTAGCAGGATCAATGTCTAAAACACCACTAAAGGTATTAAATTCGCCATTTACCTTGCTAATAAGCATGTGTTCAACCTCAAATCCTACCGAAGAATGCGCCATATCAATATTGAAATTTTTCGCCATCATTGGAGTGAGTGATAAACCAATAATAGCAGCTATTGATAAGAATTTTTTCATTGTGTTTCCTTATTGTACAGTTTAAATTTGTTCAATTATTCTACTGGAGAAAAGTCAAGGAATGATTAAGTAAGGCAGAACTTTTCGATCCGTTTGATGCTCTCTTCTTGTCCAATGATATACATTGTTTCTACTAACCCTATTCCTCCGGGCTTCCCAAGAAGAGCAATCCGTAAGGGTTGCATAAATTTGCCTGTTTTTAATGAGTGATCTTGTATAAAAGAATGCACATAATTATGAAATTCTTCTTCGGTATTCAAAGATAGAGTTTTGAGCGTAGTTTTGAAAAGATTAAGCATATCATAGGCTTGTTTATCGATTTTTTCTTGTGATTTCTCATCATAAAAGAGTGGAGATATAAGGATATCTTGTATCATCTGAGAAAATTCTTTTAATGTATGACTTCTTTCTTTAATAGCCTCATAAAGAACATCTCTTTTGGAAGATTCCGGTGTAGGACACTGAAAGTCTTCAAGCAGTTTTTGGAGTATCTCATTGGGAGTTTGTTTGATGTAGTGGGCATTAAGCCACAAAAATTTTTCTTGATTATAGCTACTGGGTGAGGAATTTAGATCGTTGGGATTAAAATAAGCAAGCATTTCTTGAAGGCTAAAAATTTCTTTATCCCCATAACTCCAACCTAATCGAGCTAAAAAATTTAAAATCGCTTCAGGAAGATAACCCTCTTTTTTGTATTCCATAACTCCCATAGCCCCATCACGCTTGCTAAGCTTGTGTCCTTGTGGATTAAGTATCATAGGTACATGATAAAATCTGGGGATTTTAAAATCAAGGGCATTGTAAATAACAATTTGTTTGGGCGTATTGGACAAGTGATCATCACCTCTAATAACATCAGTAATCCCACTAAGGGCATCATCGATACTGACTACAAAATTATAAGTGGGGACACCATCACTGCGGGCAATGATAAAATCATCAATTTCTTTGGCTTCTACTTTGATATTGCCTTTTACCCCATCATGAAACTCTATTGCTCCGCTAAGTGGGGCTTTGATCCTGACTACAGGGGATATGCCTGTTGGAGGAGTGCCTTTGAAATCTCGATAACGATTGTCGTATCTTGGTGTTTGTCCATTGATTCTTTGATTTTCTCTTAAAGTATCCAGCTCTTCTTTACTCATGTAGCAATAATAGGCTTTGTCTTGGGCAATAAGTTTGTTAATATAGGTTTGATAAAGATCAAAACGCTTAGATTGATAAAGAATTTCACCATCAAAATCCATTCCTACCCATTTGAAGGCATCAATAATTTCATCAGCAGCCTCTTTAGAGTTTCTGGCCAAATCTGTGTCTTCAATTCTTAAAAAAAATTTACCTTTGTTTGATCTGGCAAAAAGATAATTAAATAAAGCTGTTCGCAAACCACCAATATGTAAATAACCGGTGGGGGAGGGGGCAAATCTTGTTATTATTTCACTCATGAAATCTCCTAAAGATTTTATTTGATTGTTGCTAATATTTGCAATGGGATTTTACTAAAATTTTCGATATATTAAGGTGAATTTTTGAGGAGACAAGGATAGAATGTTATTGACAATACTTTATGTAATCGGGATCACTGCAGAGGGGATGAGTGGGGCACTAGCAGCAGGGAGACATAGAATGGATCTTTTTGGCGTGATGTTTATTGCTCTTGTAACTGCTATTGGAGGGGGTTCTATAAGAGATGTGCTTTTTGGGCATTATCCTCTTACTTGGGTAGCCAATCCTTATTATATTCTCATCATTTGTGTAGCTGCTATTTTAACAACACGGATTTCTTCGGTAATAAGCAAGCTTGAGTCTTTGTTTTTATTGTTGGATTCTTTGGGATTGGTGCTTTTTAGTATTATTGGGGCAGAAGTAGCAAGAAAAATGGACTATGGTTTTGTGCTTATTATTACAAGTGCAGTCATTACAGGGGTGTTTGGTGGTATCTTAAGAGATATTTTTTGCAATCAAATCCCTTTGATATTTCAAAAAGAACTTTATGCGGGTGTAGCGATGATTACAGCAAGTTTGTATTATGTTTTGATTGAATATTTTAATATTGAAATTCTTATTGCAAGCATCATAACTTTAGTTTGTGGGATTATTTTGAGACTTTTGGCAATTTATTATAAAATAGGACTCCCTGTTTTTATCTATGAAGATAAACAAAAATAAAATAATGTTATCAATTAAGGAAAACAAATGATTTGTGTATTTGATATTGAAACTGTTCCTGATATCGAACTTATCAAAAAAGGAATTCCAGATACTCAAACTATCGGACCTATTGAAATATGCGAGATGGCGATGGAAGATCAAAAACAAAAAAGTGGCAGTAATTTTTTACCTATTTATCTGCATAGAATTATTTCTATAGCTAGTGTTATTGTTGATGAATATGGGCATTTTATCAAAGTGGGAAATTTTGGCAAAATAAATTTTGATGAAGGAAGTTTTGATGTTGATTTGATAGAAAAAAATCTCATTGCAGATTTTTTAAAATTTTTCAACAAATCCCAACCAAAACTCGTAAGTTTTAATGGTAGGGGATTTGATTTGCCTGTAATCATGCTAAGGGCTATGCGGTATAATTTATGCGCGAATGCTTATTATGAGCAAGATAACCCGGCATTTAATAAAAGCAAATGGGAAAATTATCGCCAAAGATTTAGCGAGCGATTCCATACTGATTTGCTTGATAGTTTGGGACATTTTGGGATGGCGCGCAGTTTGAAGCTTAATGATATTTCTTTGATGTTAGGTATGCCCGGTAAATACGATATGAGCGGTGATGAAGTATATAGAATTTATTATGATGAGAAAATAAACAAATTAGACAGTCTTACCAAAATTGATGAATATTGCCAAAGTGATGTTTTAAATACTTATTGGCTATATTTAAAATATGAGCTTTTAAAGGGAGAGATAAATTTGGAAGATTATTTAAATATTTTAGATGAATTTTGCAATAAAATCCCACAAAATCAAGGTTATAGCGAGGTCTTTACTCATGCTATCAAAAAGGAGCTTGAAAATGCACGATGAAGAATCCACAATCAATGCTTATGGAGAGATAATAACCAAAGATGGATTGATTGAAGAAATTCAATCTTTGCTTAATCGTTTGGAAGATTCCACAGAACAAACTAATTTGAATTCTGCTTTAATGAAATCTTTAGATATTCATTCTTTAAATTCTATTAGAGATAGTCTTTTAAGCAAGTGTGGGAAAGAAATAGAGTTGAACTTAGAGTGGCTTCAAACCTTAAAAAATAAACAATAGATTTTATTTCTCATTTATCAAAAATCGAATGAAAATGACTATAATTAAAGGCATTCACAACTAAATGATTAATTTATTAAGGAGACAATTATGTTTGAATTAAGAAAACTACCTTATGGAAAAGATACTATGGGTGATTTTTTGAGCCCGGTTACATTTGATTTTCACTATGGAAAACACCATCAGGCTTATGTAACAAATCTTAACGGTTTGATTGAAAATACTGAATTTGCCGGTAGTGAGTTATTTGATATAATAACAAAAGCAAAAGGAGGTTTGTTTAATAATGCTGCCCAGGTCTATAATCACGATTTTTATTGGGATTGTATTGCCCCTGTTGCTTCAGAAGCGGGTTTGGAGCTTCAAGAGCAGATTCATAAAGATTTTGGTTCTTTAGAAGCCTTTAAGGATATTTATTTGAAATCTGCCACAAGTTTATTTGGCTCAGGTTGGTGTTGGCTTGTTTATGATAGTACTTCACAAAAGCTTGAGATTATCCAAACAAGTAATGCAGCTACTCCTCCAACAGAAGGAAAGATTCCTGTATTGGTAGTAGATGTATGGGAACATGCTTATTATATTGATCACAAAAATGCCCGGGCTGTTTATTTGGAAAAATTTTACAATCATATTAATTGGAACTTTGTTTCACAGGCTTATGAATGGGCGAAGAAAGAAGGGATAAATTCAGTAAGATTTTACATGAATGATATTCACAAAAAATCTTAAAAATTTCTTCTTTAATACCCGCTTTTTGCGGGTTTTTTTATGCTTTTATCAAATAGTTGTATATGCAACATTATTTTATCATACAGAGGATTAAGGGATGAATACACAAGAATTACAACTCAAAAATACAGATAGCTTTATTTTCAAAACAGCTCTTTTCGCTATTGCTGCTACCACCGTTTTGGGAAGCACGATTATTGCCCCCTCTTTGCCCGCACTCCAAGAACATTTTTCAGATGTTGAAAATATTGCTTTTTTATCTAAACTTATTTTAACACTTCCGGCACTTTTTATCATGATTTTTTCTCCTGTTAGCGGGTTTATGCTTGATAGGTTTGGGAGATTGAAACTTATTTATCCTTCGATGATAATTTGGAGTATCTCAGGGACAAGCGGGTTCTTTTTGGATAACCTTTACTTATTGCTTGTTTCAAGAGCTATTTTTGGTGTGGCTACAGCATTTTTAATGACAGGTGTTAGTGTACTTTTGAGTGATTATTATACAGGTATCAAAAGAGAAAAAGCTTTGAGTTTGCAAGGGTTTTTCATGGCTTTTGGGGGCGCGATATTTTTAATTTTGGGAGGCTATTTGTCTAATTTAGATTGGAGATATCCTTTTTTAGCCTATTTACTTGGAATTGTAATTCTGATTTTTGCATTTTTTATGTTATTTGAGCCTGCCAATCATCGCAATATTGATAGTAATAATACGTCATCTAATACAAAATTTTGTTTTATGAAATTTATCCCTGTTTATTTGCTGGGCATTTTTTGTATGGCTATGTTTTATATTGCGCCTACTCAGTTGCCATTTTTTATTTCTCATACATTAGGATTAAAAAGCTCTTATGTAGGGATTTCAATGGCAGTAGCTTCTGTTTCTATGGCGATTTTTTCTTTATTTTATAGCCGCTTGCGTTCTTATTTGGATATTTTTAGAATCTATTTTTTAGCATTATTTTTGATAGGGACATCATTTACTATTGTAGGAGTTTTTCATAATTATACAACGGTTTTGATTTCTTTTGTGCTGATGGGGGCGGGGCTTGGAATTATGATGGTCAATAATAGCTCTTGGCTTTTTAAATTAGCCAAGGATAATCAACGTGCCAAAGCTTATGGATTCTTGGCTGCCTCTCTTTTTATGGGGCAATTTATTTCTCCTTTTATCACTCAGCCGGTGGTAGAATATTTTGGGCTCAATAGCATGTTTTGTATCTTTGGAGGGGTTGTTTATATGGTTGCTTTAGTTTTTTTATTTGCCAAAAAACATCTATAAAGATTTGCTATAATCAAAAATATTTTAAAGACTTAAAAGGTAAAATTATGGCAACAGATTTATTAAAAATAGGCAATAAAACCTTTCGATCAAGATTAATAGTAGGGAGTGGAAAATACAAGGATTTTGATACTACAAAACAAGCTACCCTGGCTTCAGGATCACAGATGATAACTGTTGCGGTCAGAAGGGTGAATATTATAAATAAAAATGAAGAAAATTTATTAGATTACTTTAAGGATACAGAGATTGAATTTTTGCCAAATTCTGCGGGTTGTACCAATGCGCAAGAGGCTATTACTTTGTTTAGACTTATCAAAGAAGCCATAGGTATTGAGTTTATTAAGCTTGAAATTATTGGTGATACGCAAAAAACACTTTATCCTGATGTTTTAGAAACTCTTAAAGCATGTGAAATTTTGGCAAAGGAAGGATTTTGTGTGCTTGCCTATAGTAACGATGATCCTATTATGGCTAAAAAACTTGAAAATGCCGGAGCAAGCGCAGTGATGCCTTTGGCTGCACCTATTGGAAGTGGTTTGGGTATCCAAAATCCTTACAATATAGGGTTTATCAAAGAAGCTATTAGCGTACCTGTAATTGTAGATGCGGGTGTGGGGTGCGCTTCAGATGCTGCCATAGCAATGGAGCTGGGTGCAGATGGGGTTTTGAGTAATACTGCCATAGCAATGGCTAAAGATCCTGTTATGATGGCAGAGGCGATGAAATATGCAGTCATTGCAGGGAGAAAAAGTTTTTTAAGTGGCAGGATAGAAAAAAAGTCTTATGCAAGTCCAAGTTCTCCTATTTTTGGAATGGCAAGGCTTTAATGAAAGATAAAATATTTACTAAGATTTATTCTAAGCAATTTGAATTTGATGAAGGGGTTGCAAGTGTATTTGATGATATGGCGCTCCGTTCAATCCCTTATTATTGTGAATCTTTGAAGTTAAGTGTTGATTTTGCTTTGAATGCTTTGGGAGAGCAAGGAATTGTTTATGACTTGGGATGCTCAACAGGAAGTTTTTTGATTGAACTTGCCCAAAAAATAAAAGGGATGCAAATAGATTTGATAGGTGTTGATAGCTCTAAAGCCATGATAGAAAGAGCCAAACTCAAAGCAAAAACTTACGGGAAAGAAATTGAATTTATTTGTAAGGATTTTCTGGACATAGATATTCACAATGCTTGCGTGGTGGTAACAAACTATACAATGCAGTTTGTAAGACCTATGCAAAGGCATATATTAGCGCATAAAATTTTTGAAGGGCTTTGTGAGGGCGGGATTTTGATTATGAGTGAAAAAATGACAAGTCAAGATAAAGTCTTAGATAGGCAAATGATTGATAGATATTATCTCTATAAAAAAGAACAAGGATACACACAAAATGAGATCAATACAAAACGAGAGGCATTAGAAAATGTCTTGATACCCTATACGTTAGAAGAAAATTTTAAGATGCTTAAAGAGGTTGGATTTCAGAGTGTAGAAGTCCTTTTTAAATGGGTAAATTTCGCGACCTTGATAGCAAGAAAAATCTAAACTTCAATATATTCTAATAATCGCAAATCAAATCCGCTTAATGCGCTATATTCTCGAGTATTATTTGAAGTAATGAGTTTAAAATCTTGAATATTTAAGAGTTTTAAAATCTGTGCTCCAATCCCAAAACTTTTGATAACATCGCCATTATTGGCATTGTCATTAATAAATACTAAATACCCTCCATCTTGCTTGATTTTGGCAATAGATTTCATTAAAAATTCATAATTTTGTGCATCATTGAGGAGTTCATAATCAGTTTTGATCGTATGAAATCTGACAATAGGTATAGGGTTATTTTGAAATTTGAAGGCAAAATGTTCTCTTTGGAGATGGTCAATAAGCGTGATTTTTTCACATTGTGTTTCTAAGAAATTTGTTTTATTTCTTGAAATAATTGTTAATAAATTTTCATTTTGAAGTCGATAGCTGATGAGATCAGAGACATAAAGGATTTTTAAATCATGCTTTTGAGAAAAATCAAGGAGAAATTTATCTCCTCTTCTTGCCATAGAACCATCTTCTTTCATAATTTCACAAATCACACCAATAGGCTTGAGACCCGCGAGTTTGCATATATCAATACTTGCTTCTGTATGTCCGGTCCTAACCAAAACTCCCCCATCTTTGGCAATAAGGGGAAATATATGCCCGGGACGAACAAAATCTTTGGGAGAAGTATTATCATTGCACATGAGTTGGATAGTGAGATCGCGCTCAAAAGCAGAAATACCTGTTTTTGCTTCTTTGGCATCAATAGAAACGGTAAATGCAGTTTCATGATTGGAACTATTATGTCCTACCATAGGGGGGAGATCAAGTTTTTGAGCAATTTCTTTACTCACAGAGACGCAAATTAATCCCCTTGCTTCTTGGGCCATAAAGTTGATTTTTTCGGGTGTGGAAAAAATCCCTGCCATAACCAAATCGCCTTCATTTTCTCTGTCTTCATCATCCATGATAATAATCATCTCACCATTTTTTATAGCTTTGATAGCTTCTTTTACTCGATCAATATACATTTTTAAGTTTCCTTATGTTTTGAAGATGTAATTATAGCTTAAGATTGTTTTTATTGACAATATTTTATAAAACTACTATAATTCTGCCCTCAATAGAATTTTTATTGAATTTCAATTGGGGTATCGCCAAGTGGTAAGGCAGCTGGTTTTGGTCCAGCCATTCAGAGGTTCGAATCCTTTTACCCCAGCCACTTCTTTCTTAATTTCTTAAAATTTTTGTTTTTTTAAGATTTTAATTTTTTGTCGCGGGATAGAGCAGTCCGGTAGCTCGTTGGGCTCATAACCCAAAGGTCGGTGGTTCAAATCCGCCTCCCGCAACCATATACGATATTCTATTTCATCTTCGCTTATATATTATATCTCACTCATACCCATCAGTCCGTCCATGCATGATATTTTTTATACAAATATTTTAAATAGCGCTATTGTATTTTAATGAGTGATTTGATTGTCACAGATGGTACGATTATTTTGGGCAAGTCCGTTTTGAACATTTTTCCGACTTAACTTTTTTATATTTATGAACAGTATTTAAAGCTGACTTCGCCAAGTATTATTTTAGTATTGTCATTACAGGTATTATGAAGCTAATTCATCGGTTCTAATAAAGTTATATTTATTTTGCTAACCAAAAACACTACAATCTCTGCTCCGGAAGCCACTGCCAATAAAACTAATTCTCCAATATTCTCCGGCAATATCTCTTTTTTGAAAAATAATTTTCTTTCCGGTTTATTTTTCAATTCTAATCCCATAATATTTGCCAACAAATTCAATGTCTTGCATCAAAATTTTACATAAGTCATTAATATTTTTAAAAGTTTGTTCTGATTTAAATGTCTTAATCTCAGTCATATCAATATTCCTCCTTGTTTTTATGTCGCACAAGGAATGTATCACATAACCGGTTAAAGAAGACAAAAAATACAAGAAATAAGTTATATTTGGACATATTTTAGAATTTTACATATACCATTTATAACAAAACTTCAAAATAGGATATAAATACAATGTTTAATATATAATTGATACATGGATAGACTTACCAAAGAACAAAGAAGAAAAAACATGCAAGCTGTCAAGAATAAGGACAGTAAAATTGAGCTTTTGCTCAGAAAAGCTTTGTGGAATAGGGGATATAGGTATCGTAAGAATTGTTCAAATATTGAAGGGAAACCTGATATTGTTCTTTCAAAGTATAAAATAGCAATATTCTGTGACAGCGAATTTTGGCATGGCTATAATTGGAAAACAAGAAAAAATGATATAAAATCTCATCAAGATTTCTGGATAAAAAAAATTGAAGGAAATATAAAAAGAGATGAAGATGTTAATAGAATACTGGAAGAACAAGGATGGAAAGTAATAAGATTTTGGGGTAAAGATATTCAAAAAAACTTAGAAGCATGTATTAATAAAATTGAAAAAGAGATAGGTATTCAATGAATGCAAATGTCGTAATTAAAGAAGATGGCGTGAAAAAGACCTTCAGTAAAGGACAAATCCATTTGATTGATAAGATGATATTAACCGGAGATATTCCTTTTCCTGCTCCGAAAAACTCTAAATTCACTTTTATAGATTTATTTGCGGGTATTGGTGGGATGAGAATAGCATTCCAAAATTTAGGTGGGAAATGTGTATTTAGTTCCGAAATAGATGAAAAAACTCAAAAAACTTATACTTTGAATTTTGGGGAAGTCCCCGATGGAGATATTACCAAAATAAACGAGAATAAAATTCCTGACCATGATATTTTGGTTGGAGGATTTCCTTGCCAAGCTTTTTCGATTGCAGGCAAACGAGGCGGGTTTGATGATACAAGAGGAACCCTTTTCTTTGATGTTGCAAGAATCATTAAAGCAAAACAGCCAAAAGCATTTTTTTTAGAAAATGTAAAAGGTTTGATTAATCATAGAGGCGGTAAGACACTGGCTACAATATTGAATGTTTTAAGGAATGGACTTGGATATGTTGTTCCGGAACCCAAAATAATGAATGCAAAAAATTTCGGAGTTCCTCAAAATAGAGAAAGAATATTTATTGTAGGTTTCAGATGTGATTTGGGAATAAAAGAAGAAGACTTCTCTTATCCTGAACCGACTGATACTACAAAAACAATTAGAGATATTATGGAGAAAGTTCCTGTCTCTGCAAAATATTATTTATCAACTCAATATATTGAGTGTCTTCAAAAGCATAAAAAAAGAAATGAGGCAAGGGGCAACGGTTTCGGCTATGAAATTAAAGATTTAGACGGAATCTCCAATACAATTGTTACAGGTGGCATGGGCAGAGAAAGAAATCTTATAATTGATTCAAGATTAAAAGATTTTACACCTGTTACGCATATAAAAGGTGAAGTGAATAGAAAAGGTATTCGTAGAATGACCCCCAGAGAATGGGCACGCTTACAAGGTTTTCCTGATTTTTTTAAAATAGAGGTTGCTGATGTCAGTGCATATAAACAATTTGGAAACTCTGTCGCCATTCCTGCAATACAAGCAACTGCCAAGAATCTGATTGAAAAAATTATAGAGGAGTAAAATGATTACACAAAATAAGGGTGAGTGGAGTGAGCTATACGTTTTTCTAAAATTATTAGGAGATGGTATTCTGTATGCCGCAGATGCAGATTTAAATAAAAAAGAAGATTTATACTATCCTTTAATAGAAATTTTACGAAAAGAAAACGGATAGGAAAAACATTATATAAAAGATGATGTAAATATAAATATTGTTGATGGAAAAGGCAATTTAATCCTTTCGTTATCCGCATCAGAATTTAAATTAAAGGCACGAACATTATTAGAAACTGTTAAAAAGTCTGACAGCACATTTTGCGTTCCAACAATAGAAGAATTTATTTAACTTAAGCCTTTAAATTATTTAAGAATTTCTGATTAATCAGTTTATATTTCCATTGTGTATAAAAGTCAGATACATGTAAAATGGGGTAAAATGACCTTTAGAAGCGAATTAAAGATAGCTATGGAATATAGAAGTAAGGTAATAAAAAATACTTTTTTATATATAGATAAAAAATAGTTAAAAATATTTAGATATTTATAAAAAGTTGCATTAACTTTGCCTAAAATAATCAAACCATGTATTCATTTACCGCTATTTCTACATTCAATAAGGATAGTTCTCTTTTGTGTTACCAGTTTTGAAGCTCCATAGGAGAAAAAAGAAAGCTTGGTTATAGAATTTTAGGGATAAACCTAACTTAAGTGATAAATATTAAGCTTTGATTACAAGATACTTACAATTCTTAGTTTTCATTTAAAATTTTTATAAAATTTTCGGGGATAAGAGCAGGTGTGGTTGTTTTAAAATCAATATAGCCAATTTTAATTTCCATTTCAAATATTTTGTCTCTGCAATTTTTTTGAGCAGTATTTTCAAAAATTTTAAAAATTTCTTGTTTAAGCAATACAGAGACATGCTTGATTTTTATAACTTTTGTTAAGACTTCAATCTCATCTCCCAGCATGGCGCTCCCAATAAAATTAGCATTTAAAGCCTTGACGACAAAACCATTTGTTGCTTGAGTAGGACTGAGTCCTAGTGAAAAAAATTTTTCACTCCTTGCGCGTTCGCAATATTTGATATAATTAGCATGATATACAATACCTCCGCAATCAGTATCTTCGTAGTAAATTCTGATTCGCACTTTATAAACTCCTTATTGATAGGTTTTGAGAATATTTTAATAATATTTTAAAATTGTATCTGATTTTTTTAATTTCCAAAACTCTTCTAATTTCGATATAAAAATATTGAAAAATTATCTATATCAAAGAATTTTAGGAGATATTTTGCAAGTCTTATAAAATCAACCCGGCCTTGATTATTGGACAAAATATTTGGCAATGAGGTCGTGATGATAATATTCGTAGTCTTTGTTTATTGTTTTTCCGGGGAAATATTTTTTTACGATGTTTTTTGAATTTTTTTTAAATTGGATTATTTTCCACTGAAATAACCTGTTAAAATAGTGATACATAGCCCTGCAAAAAAAGTAATCCAAAGAGCTTTTTTGTGCTTGGAGCGGCGTATCATTAAGATTCCTGTAAAATAAAAAATCACCAAAGCGCTGCCAAATGCCACACCAAGTACGTCAAAATACCATCTTCCTTGTGCAAAATGAAGGGCTAGAAGATTGCTGATAGGATCTCTTTGAAGGGTTTTGATGGTGAGAATATTTTCTTTTTGTCTGATTTGGGCTATATAACTCATAATCCCTATCTGAACTCCTTGTTTATCTCGTGTGGGTTTGAGGTTTTTGTCATGAGGAATTTTGAGATGATTGGTTTGCAGAAAATGAAGCAAAAAATCTTTCATTTCCTCAGGATCAAGTAGGGCATCGTGTTGGATTTCATAAGTTTTACTTTCTATATTTCCATAATAACCCACCAAAAATAAAATCCCACTAAAAGCATATACAAAAGCTAAAGGTAAGAAAAATATACTTGAAAACAAATGCAGGGTATGAGAAAATTTTTTCATAATTTATTCCTAAATATAGTTTTTATTCTAATAGCTTTTTGCAATGCTAAAAAATATCATTTTAGAGGACTAATTTTTGCATTTTATTTATCATTATTTTTATATTATGATAAATAGAGATTTATCTAAAATTTATAAAAAAGCATTATTTATAGATAAAATTAAAATGCTTTTCATTATATAATTAAATTATAAAAATAGTTATTATTATATATATTAAAAAATTAAAATAAGATAAAATCCAAACAGATGGTTTTGAATGAGTATTTATAAATTTTTATATCTAAAAATAGATATAAAAATTAAAATAATATTATCCTTTATATATCGGATATGTAAAAAACAATAAATGAATCAGATTAAAACTAAAATGAAAAAGAGTGCTTACCCATAATCTCCCGCTCCACATCCATGCCATACCATAAATGAACCCTGCCAGAGTAGCAAATATGATTAGTAATGCCCCTCCTGTGTAATGAGCCAAGCCAAATAAAATCGCGCTAATCCATAAGCCTAAAGATTTTCCAAGCCACCCACTTAAGCGTCTTTGGATATAGCCTCTAAAGAGCGCTTCTTCGGCAAGCGAAACAAAAAATAAATTAGCCAAAGCAAATTGCCATAGCCATGGGGGAAGGTGAGGTTCAATTTTTAACCCGCCTAAAGCTGTAGCTATAAGCAACAATACAGGCATACAAAATATTAAAATAAGCCAACTTTTCCATGTGTGATTAGAAGAAGAGGGTACATAAAATAAAGTGGGGAGCGCGCCTAAGAGAACAAATACCAAAAGGGCTTTATCAAAATTAAAATACATTGAATAAGGAGCGCTATGGGGTCCTACTAGGATTTTATC
Source organism: Helicobacter sp. 11S03491-1 (assembly GCF_002272835.1). Classification (NCBI taxonomy): domain Bacteria; kingdom Pseudomonadati; phylum Campylobacterota; class Epsilonproteobacteria; order Campylobacterales; family Helicobacteraceae; genus Helicobacter; species Helicobacter sp. 11S03491-1. The sequence continues at coordinate 90,218 of NZ_MLAO01000004.1, read as the reverse complement.
CAGTATTTTAGGGTTGTTAAAACCGGGGATATCATGCAAAAATAACAAAACTCCAAAGCCTGCTAAAATAATTTCGGTGATGATGAATAAGGTAGTTTTTGTTTTATAATATTGATGCACAAGTGTAATGCCAAAAATGATACATAAAAATGTAATCGATAGAGGCGTGAGGATACCTTGTATCCATGCAATAATAATTGCACCTATCAGAAAAATAAATGAAATAATATTTTTAAATGATAAAAAAACTAATGAGATAGCTAACAAAATCCATGGTGCAAACAACATAAAAATCCTTAAGGGTAAAATTTGATAAATAAAAAATTTATTATAAAGTAATGAAGCTGAAAAATTTTATTCTTGGATTATTAGTGAGTTTTGAATTATATTGTATAAAATATTTAATCTGCAAAATACGACGTAGAATAAAAATTAGATTCCATGCAAAATTTGGCTAAAAACAGCATTTTGTATAAAATTGCCATAAAATTAAGACAAGATTTTGTCTTAATTACTCCGGACAGCTTTGTATCAGATGGGGTTAGGTTTGAAGAAGATTGATCAATTTGCAAGATAAGCTCAAGAAATTTTATCCTCAAATAATCCACTCCCGGAGATTTTTGAGTGCGTATTTCTTGAAAAATCTTTATACAAGATTTTTGGTCTGAAGATATGGAGAATTTTCTGCAAGATTTTTCGTTCAAAGCATAAAGATTGATATTTTTGAGGATTTTGATGATTTCTTTATGGGCACTATCAAGCTCAATTAAAAATGAAATACTCTCAAGAAATCTCAAAGGCATTTGAGAGTTTAGAATTTTCATATTTAAATTTGCTATTCCCAAAGTTCCCAAAGAATTTTGATGAAAGGTTTTGGGCATCTTATCTTTTGCCAATGAAATATCATGAATCCCCTCACAGCAAAAAATAATATAAAGAAAATTATCACTTATTTTTATAATAGGATTATCCTCATATTGACCATGATATTGGGCACAAAGAAGTTTGACACCATCAAAAAGAGTAAGAGTTTCAATATTAGCTTTACCTTGTTGCTTTATCTGATAATAGGTTGTCTGAGTGATTTTGAAGTTCTAAAATAGGAGAATGATAAAAATTTATAAAAATCATTAAATCGTATTTATAACCTTGAATATGCCTTTTGTTTGGTATTTGGTAAATTAGACTTTATCTCAAACAAAATAATAAAACCCATTCTTATAAATCTATAAATCCTACTATAAATCCCTATTGCTTTCATCAAAAAATAATTTTATAGCATTAAATAAAAATTAAAAATATTTCTTATAGAAATAATCATTAATATAGCTAAAAAAATATTTTATTAAAAATTAATAATGATTGTCATAATATATCATTTTAAAAATAAATATATGAAAGGCATAAGATGATTAAGAAAGCATTTTGTTTAAGTTCTATAATTTTATCTCCTTTGCTCATGTTGGGTGATGATATAAAAGAAGAAAGTTCAGAAAAAAGCTATACGCTTGAGAGATCAGTTGTATCTGCTACAGGTTTTGCTCAAGATATTAAAGAAGCCCCTGCCTCTATATCGGTAGTTGATGAAAAAAGCCTTCAAGAAGTAGATTATCATGATCTGGCCCAAGCAGTTTTTAATATGCCCGGTGTAGATATTGGGAGTACACGGGGTAAAACCGGAGGGTATGAAATTTCTATACGCGGTTTGCCTGCAATTTATACATTGATTTTGCAAGATGGCTTGCGTCAAAATGTTGCCGGAGATGTAGGGACACAAAATTATGGGTGGGCGCAAGCATTGAATGTATTTATGGCTCCCAGGGTTGCAATTGATCGCATTGAAGTAATCCGAGGACCTATGAGCACGCTTTATGGGAGTGATGCTATTGGAGGGGTAGTCAATGTCATTTTAAAAAAACCTAACATGAGTGAATGGGAGAGTGCTTTGGAATTTCAAGGCACTGTGAATGAGCGCACTGAATTTAGTGATTATTATGGAGTGAATTTTTATACTTCAGGACCTATCATAAAAAATAAGCTTGCCATTGCGCTTCGAGGGAACTATACTTATCGGACTCCATCAAGAATAAATTTTAAATACACCGGTATTGATAACCAAGTTCATACAGCTGAGCCCGGGTATATTGGCAATCCCACAGAAGGTAATATTTATAATATTGGACTAAGGGTAGCTTATGAGATGGATGAAGCAAATTATTTTTATCTTGATATTGCTAATGGTTATCAGAATTATGATAATCGCAAGAAACAACTTGGTGATTTTACTTCTTCGCCAAAATTCTATATCAATTGGCGCACTAATTCTGTGCTTGCACACTTAGGAAGCTATAGTTGGGGAAAAACTAAAACAACCTTACAATACAACAATACGACCAATTTAGGGCGTGTTGTGCCTTATGTCATTTCACCTACAAATCCAAATCACCAAAATAGGGATATCAAAGGGAATGATATGATTTTGCAATCTCAAGCTTCTATCCCGGCTTATACAAATAGTTGGTTTGCTGATACTTTGACTATTGGGGCGCAATATTGGCTACAAACCTTTCATGATGCCCCTTATGGAACTAATCCTTATCCTTGGAGCCATGATGGTTCAAAGAAAGACAAAGCCGATACTACTCTTGTGGATACTAATCATATTATTTATGCCGACAATCCAAAAGGTATCAATACACTCAAACATCAAGTCGCTATTTATGCAGAAGATGAGGCGATCTTTGCAGATATGGTAACACTAACCTTTGGAGGAAGATATACTTATGACAGTCAGTTTGGATCAGATTTTTCTCCGAGGGGGTATTTGATGATCAACCCACTCTCTTGGCTACAAATTCGAGGGGGGATTTCGGGATCTTATAGACAACCTTATGTGAGTGAAATAACCAATTCAGCTTATGGATTTGGCGCGCAAGGTGGGGCACCTTTTATCGGGAATCCTGATTTGAAGCCGGAGACTTCTTGGGGTTATGAGGGGGGATTGGTATTTGATTTTGATTATATAGGGCTTTCAGGAACTTATTTTAGAAATGATTACAAAGAAAAAATCAATCGCGAATCAGTTAATTTAAATGAACTTAATTGTGTCAATCCCTTTGTTGTTGGTCATGATAAAGGCGATAAAACCACTTGTAGCACGCTTACTAATGTTGATAAGGCTTACACACAAGGGGTAGAGGTAACTTTTGAAATCAAGCCTATTTATGGGTTTCACTTCAATGCAAATTATACTTTCACCGATAGCAAACAACTTACCGGCAAAGAAAAAGGCAAACCGGTTACTAACACTCCAAGCCACCAGGTCAATCTGACATTGGGTTATAATATATTGAGCAAAGCAGACATATATTTGCAAGGGGTATATAAATCCGAGCGATACCGCAATCCCAGAAGCGATGAAGCAGGTATTACCAAGTATTGGGGAAGTTATATTGCTAATTGGTATAAGCCCTATTATGTCTTCAATCTGGGGGTGAATTATGCCATCAATAAAAACTTTCGTATTGCCTTTGGTATCCAAAACTTGCTGAATCAAAATTTTGTTGATTACCGTTCTTTTTCAAAGAAAGATAAAGATTCCCTCATTAATTTATATAGCAATACATTTGAGGGTAGACGTTATTTTATTACGTTGGCAACGAGATTTTAAATCCTTGATCTGAAATTTGTCTGCAAAAAGGAGGGGAAATTCCAAAAAAGCATACAGGGAGGTAGAATTTATTATTTTTTTGTAGAATTTTAGGAAAAACTTCCCTTGATATTTGAAAGTCATAAGGTAATCAAATTAGGGATAAAAGAAGGGATTGAATGTCTTTTTTGTCTTTAGATTCTTCATTAATGTCTTTGCGCTGGAGGGTGTTTTGTTCTAACAAAAGAGCATTTTATTCTTTGTGGATTTTTGTTATTTTATTTGTCGTCTCAATGGGTGCAGAATTTATTGCCAATGATAAACCTTTGTTTATTTACAAAGATTCAAAAGCATATTTTCCGATATTTCTAAGTTATCCGGAAAAGGTTTTTGGAGGAGATTTTGACACAGAGGCAAATTATAACGATCCTTATGTAAAAAATATACTTCTCAAAAATGCTTTTGTAATCTATCCTCCTATCCCCTATAGCTATGATACGATTGTGATGGATTTAGGTTCTCCTGCTCCAACAAGCCCTTCCGGCAAACATTGGTTAGGCACGGATGATCAAGCTAGAGATGTAGGGGCAAGATTAATCTATGGCTACCGTATTTCGATTATATTTGGGCTTATTTTAAGTATTTTTAGTGTGGTTATTGGTGTAAGTGTAGGGGCTTTACAAGGGTATTATGGGGGGATATTGGATTTATTGGGACAAAGATTTGTAGAGATTTGGAGTGGGATACCTGTGCTTTTCTTGATTATTATTATCTCAAGCTTTTTGGCGCCAAATTTTTGGTGGATTTTGGCTTTGACATTGGCATTTAGCTGGATGGGACTAGTGGGGGTGGTGCGTGCAGAATTTTTGAGGGGAAGGAACATGGATTATGTAAAGGCTTCCAGGGCATTGGGGGTGAGTGATGGGAGAATTATTTTTTATCATATTTTGCCTAATGGGCTTGTAGCGACTATTACTTATATTCCCTTTATCATGGCCGGTAGCATTGCCACGCTTGTAAGTCTTGATTTTTTAGGGTTTGGAATGCCTGTAGGGAGTGCTTCTTTGGGTGAGCTTTTAAGTCAGGGGAAAAACAACCTTACTTCTCCTCATTTGGCTATTGTAGGATTTGTAGCTATAGCTGTGCTACTTTCAGTGCTTGTTTTTATAGGAGAGGGAGTGCGAGATGCCTTTGATTCATCCAACGCATAAAGAATGTTTGCTTCATATCAAAAACCTTGAGTGTGGATTTGAAGGAGGCTTCAAACTCAGTGGGGTTAGTTTGAGAATTTATGAAGGACAAAGAGTGGGGTTAGTAGGAGAGTCAGGGAGTGGCAAAAGCTTGATTTCGAATATGATTTTAAGACTTTATCCTCAAGTAGTTCCTCAAAAAGGTAGCATCGAGTTTAATCAAAAAAATCTATTTTCTTATAGTGAAAAATCCATGAGAAAAATCAGAGGTAAAGAAATCGCTTATGTTGCCCAAGAGCCTTTATCCAGTCTGAATCCTTTACAAAAAGTAGGGAAACAAATCTTAGAATCCTTGATCTTACATTGCCGGTATTTGAGCAAAAAAGAAATGTATAAAAAACTTGATGATATATTTTTTCAAGTAGGGCTTCATCCTGAACTTAAAAATCGATATCCTTATGAACTCAGCGGCGGACAAAGACAAAGAGTAGCTATTGGAATGGGTGTGATTAATAAACCTAAGTTGTTGATTTGTGATGAGCCTACAACTGCCCTTGATGCTAGGATTCAAAAACAAATTTTAGAACTTTTATATCAATTGAGTATTCAAAATAATATGGCAATTTTATTGATTAGTCATGATTTGGGGGTGATAAAAAGGTTTGTTGATAGAATTTATGTAGCCAAAGAGGGAATGATTTGCGAAGAAGGGAGTGTGGAAGAAGTTTTTTCTAATCCCAAAAATCCTTATACAAAAAATCTTTTAGATGCTTTAAAATTACCTAAAAAATTGATTTTACCCACAAATGAAAAAGTGCTTGAGATTAGGAATTTTGCTATCAGTTACGCACAAAAAAAGTTTCTTTTCAAACAAACTCAAAACCAAATCCTCTCAAATATTAACTTTAGCCTTTATCAAAGAGAGACTTTGGGGATAGTAGGAGAGTCAGGAAGTGGCAAAAGCAGCTTGGCAATGGGTATTTTGAGATTGATAAAAAGTAGAGGCGAGGAATATCTCTTAAATAAGCGTATTGACAATTTGAATAAAAAAACCTTAAGAACGTATAGAAAAAATTTACAAATTGTTTTTCAAGATCCCTATGCTTCGCTTAATCCCAGAATGAGGACTTATGATATCATTTTTGAGGCTTTAAGATTGGATTATCAAAAAAATCAAAACTATATTCAAATCATAACACAAATCTTAGAGTCAGTAGGGCTTGGGTATGAATATATCTATAGTTATCCCCATCAGCTCAGCGGCGGACAAAGACAAAGAGTAGCTATTGCCAGGGCTATTGCTTTAAAACCAAAAGTAATTATTTTAGATGAACCTACTTCTGCGTTAGATAAAAGTATGCAAAAAATAGTGATTGATCTGCTTTTAAATTTACAGAAGGAATTTGGATTAAGTTATCTATTTATCAGCCATGATTTGGATGTTATTGAAGCAATGTGTGATAAGGTAATGGTATTAAAAGAAGGAAAGGCAGTGGAGTATGGAGATGTAAAAGCTATTTTTAAGAAACCTAAAAATCATTATACCCAAGAGTTGTTGCATTCAAGGATAAATTGTGTGCAATAGGCAAAAGCAAGATCGATTTGTGATTTTTAATAAATTCTAAGTATATTGGGGCTATAATTATAGGTTATCATCTTAAGATATAAGGAATACTATGAAAAAAGGCATTCATCCGGAATATGTCCCTTGTAAGGTTACTTGTGTTACAAGCGGGAAAGAAATTGAGGTTTTGAGTACAAAGAGTGAATTAAGAATTGATATATCAAGCTTTTGTCATCCATTTTATACCGGTAGCGATAAGATAGCTGATGCAGCCGGTAGAGTTGAGAAATTTAAACAAAAATATAATTTAAAATAATGCCGTGCTGACTTTTTTGCCCACTCCTATTGGTAATTTAGCCGATATAACTCTGAGAAGTTTGGAAGTATTGGCTAATGCAGATGTAGTGATGTGTGAAGATGTCAGGGTTTCTAAGAAACTCATTAAGCTTTTGGGTAAAAATCCAATCGCACAACAATATTTTCATGGTATTTTTAATCAGAAGCAATTTATTTCCTTTCATTCCCACAATCAAGAAGATTTTTTAAATTCTATTGAGGTAGATTTTTTTCATGAACACCACATTGCTTTTATGAGTGATGCCGGAATGCCTTGTGTGAGCGATCCTGGAGCGATTTTGGTTGCTTATGCTTTAAAAAATGGCATAGATTATGATGTTTTGCCCGGTTGCAGTGCAGGTGTAAATGCCTATTGTTTTTGCGGGTTTGTGAGCGATGGATTTTTATTTGCAGGATTTTTGCCTCACAAACAAAAAGATAGGCAACAAAGGATTGATAATTTTTTGCAGACTATAGGGAGTTTTGAGCAAAATATTTCTATTGTCGTCTATGAGAGTCCCCATAGAATTCTGGAATCTCTGGAAGATATTGTATTGCTTGCCCCTGAAATTAAGCTTTTTGCTATTAAAGAAATGACAAAAATACATCAAAAATTTTTTGTTGGCAAAAGTTCTGAGGTGTTATCTCAAATCAGGCAATCTAATACCAATGGGGAATGGGTACTGGTTTTGGAAGGTGGGAAGACAAAAGAGGCTACTTTGTCTTCAAATCAGATCTTGCAAATGGATTTGCCCCCTAAAATCAAAGCCAAACTTCTTTCAAAATTGCAAAATACAGATGCAAAAACAATTTATGAAAAAATCTGTCATGGAGAGTATCTCTAATGATTGTTTATGGCAAGCAAGTAATTTTATATCTTGCACAGCATCATCCTCAAAAGATTGAAGAAATTTATCTTCCTAAAGAAATTGACTCCAAACTTTTTTCTTTATTGGCTAAAAAACATCCTATATTACGTCTTGATTTTAAAAAAGCTCAAGCAATGGCAAGAGGGGGGAATCACCAAGGTTTTTTGGCAAAAATCACTCCTCCTGAACCTATATTGTTTAAAGATATAAAAAAATATAATAAACTTTTGGTGCTTTGTGGAGTTAGTGATGTAGGCAATATAGGAGCAATTTTTAGAAGCGCGTATTGTTTGGGAATAGAGGGCATTGTTTTGAGCGTTTTGGGAAATATTTCTTATGAGGGAATTTTACGATCAAGTGTGGGTGCAATGTTGGATGTGCCTTTTTGTATTCACAAAAACACTTTAGATATTGTTCATGAGTTCAAAAATGAAGGCATCTATTGCTATGGCGCTTGTGTAGATGGTGAAGATGTAAAAAATATTTCTACAAAACAGAGGTGGGCATTATTTTTGGGAAGTGAGGCAGAAGGATTGAGTAAGAAAATTTTGTCAAAACTTGATAAAATAATATCTATTAAAATAAAAACAGATTTTAATTCACTAAATGTAAGTGTTGCAGCGGGTATTTTAATAAATAGGATGTGTTGATATGGAAGAAGCAATAGAAATACTTAAAAAAATTGGCATTAAAGAAATTCAAAAAACAACAAAAATTTCTGCAAGCAAATTAGAAGATATACTTCAAAAGAGATTTTCAAATCTCCAACGAGTTAGGGTTGTGGGATTTTTAAAGATTTTGGAGAGGGAATATAAAGTAGATTTGAGTGAGTGGCTTAAAGAATATGATGAGAATGTATTTACTCAATTAGAAGAGCGTCAAAATATTGGGATACCACACCCTGTTGAACACCCCCTTAATAATCTTGATTTGGATACTCAAAAGCCAATAGATGATTTGATTGCAGAAAGAAAGAAACAATTAATTTCTAAAAAAAGATTTTATATTTCTTTGATTATTGTGGTAATTATTCTGGGAGGGTATTTTGTTTATAAAAATATATTTTCAAATTCTCCCGGGAATACAAGCATTCATCAAAAAACTACAAATATAACTCCCTCAAGCCCTCCAAATCTTCAGAATAATCAGCAAGAAGAAGCTTTGACACAAGCACAATCAGAGCAAACCCAACAAGCAAGTGATCATGAATCGGAAAAATCAGCGCAAAAGGTGCCCTCTTCAGAAATTTCTATACCTCCTGAAGCTTCTGATTTGAAATCACAAGAATCTTCTATGGGCGATGAGATTATTATTGGTTCTGATAAAAGTCTTTGGATTGAGGTAATCGATCTACAAAATAATCAAAAATATCAAAAAATTATTGAGGGCACTTATGGCATTAAAATTACAAGTGATAAATTGGTTATATCTTTTGGGCATGGAGAATTTTCGATGCAACTTGATGATAAAACAACAGCATATCACAACTCCTATCCAATGAGATTTTTATATACTTCAAAAGACGGGATAAAGCAGATTAAATATTCTCAATACTTAAAATTGACAGGTCAAGAAATCAATGATTAAAAAAATATTTTTTTGTTTTGTTTTGTGGATAAGTTTTTTATATGGCGATGCTTTAGATGATAAAGTACGCAATCTTATTGGCACTCAAGCTTATAGTATCAATGAAAATTTTATTAAACGAATTTTTAAAGATAAGGATAGTTTTTATTCTGATGGGAGAATCAATATCAACAAGCTTGTTAGCACACTTAAAGATAATGGATTGTTGATTTTAAAATTTGATAAGCCAAGTGATTTGAATATCACCTTTGTATCTCAAACAACCCCTATTTTTTTGGCTAGGAGTATCAATAGCGCTCTTTCTTCCATGGGTTATTCATATTTTGCTGTCTCTCAAGCAGAATATCTTGATGGAATTGCGAAGATAACTTTTAGCTTTTCTACTGAACATGCCCTAGATCCTTCAATTATTATTGCTGAATTAAGTAAGCGCGGGTATCTTTTTATGGATATTAAAAGAAACTCTATCACAAATTGGGAATATGATGTTGAATTAAATGAACCTAAGCTTGCTAATGCCAGAGATATTGCGCCTTCAGATATTTTAGATATTACAGAAGTAAGTGGGGAATATTGGTTTAGCACACAAGGGCAAGGAAACATTACAATCACGTCAAAAACGCCTTATTGGCGTCCCAGAATTGTGCTTTATGATAAAAACTTGCAGATTATTAATCTTATTTCTCAAGCAACAACAACTAATAAAATTACTTTTAGTCTTTTGAATGGGATAAGTTTTATGATGGTAACAGACCTGCAGAATCCTGCTATAATAAAGAGCGGTATCCAAATAAAATTTGAAAATTTTGATAACTAAAGGTTGTTGCATGTTTGATGAAATAGAATTTGAAAAAATCAAGCGATTACCAAAATATGTTTTTGCAGCTATTAATGAAATTAAACTTGACATGAGACGTCATAATGAAGATGTGATTGATTTTAGCATGGGAAATCCTGATGGTAAGACGCCTTCGCATATTATTGATAAACTTTGTGAAGCAGCTTGCAAACCTAAAAATCATGGCTACTCAGCTAGCAAAGGTATTTATAAACTGCGATTAGGAATTTGTAATTGGTATAAACGTAAATACAATGTTGATCTTGATCCAAATACAGAAGTGTGTGTAAGTATGGGAAGTAAAGAAGGGTATGTCCATCTCATCCAAGCAATCACAAATCCCGGAGATAATGCGGTAGTTGCAGAACCTGCTTATCCAATCCATTATTATGCTTTTATTTTGAATGGTGCTAACGTTGCCAGATTTGGGATTAGTTGGAATGAACAAATGGAGCTTCATGAAGATAGTTTTTTTCAGAATCTCTCAAGAGTTTTGAAAGAAGCAATGCCTAAGCCTAAATTTGTTGTCGTTAATTTTCCACATAACCCCACTACGGTCATCGTATATAAAAGTTTTTATGAGAGACTTGTAGCTATGGCTAAAAAAGAAAGATTTTATATTATTAGTGATATTGCTTATGCGGATTTGTGTTATGACGGATATCAAACCCCTAGTATTTTGGAGGTAGAAGGTGCTAAAGATGTTGCTGTTGAGACTTATACTTTGAGTAAAAGTTATAACATGGCAGGCTGGCGCATTGGTTTTGTCCTGGGCAATAAAAAGATGATAGAAGCTCTCCAAAAAATTAAAAGTTGGATAGATTATGGTATTTATACTCCAATGCAAATTGCTGCAACAATAGCTCTTGATGGACCTCAAGAATGCGTTGAAGATATTAAAGAAAAATATGAAAAACGAATGGAGGTTTTGATTAAGAGTTTTAAAGAGGCAGGTTGGGAAATGAAAAAGCCCAAAGCCAGCATGTTTATTTGGGCAAAAATCCCTCCTTGTGTAGAGCATTTGGGTAGCTTAGAATTCTCTAAACGTTTATTAAAAGAAGCCAAAATTGCTTTGAGTCCCGGTGTTGGATTTGGTGAACATGGAGAAGGGTATGTAAGGATTGCATTGATAGAAAACGAAAATCGAATCCGCCAAGCTGCCAGAAATTTAAAACTCTTTTTAAAGAGTTTTAAATAACCTTTAATTTCTTTAATTTCAGATCTTATTTCCATGCAAATAAACTTCTTTTGGTAAGACATTAGCTAATTGATTGGCAGGCATTGTGAAAATATCATCATTTAGAATTTGAAAACTTGCTTCATAGCCAATATCTAATTTTCCAATATTTTCAAGTCCTAAGATTTTGGCTCCATTGATGGAGAGCATCCTAATAGCTTGGCAAACATTAAGGGCTTCTGTTTTGTTCATGTCTTTATGGTTTGCGCTGATGCGATTGGTGCTTGCTTGAAGAGTGACATATAAATTCTCAGGATTTGCCCAAAGGGTTGCAGGGGCATCGCTAGATAATGTAGTAAGGACATAAGCATCATCAGTTTTCATGCTATAGGCAATTTTGAGTAGATCAGGAGTAAGGTTATGTTCATAAGCTTCATATTCAGCAAATAAAAATATTGGTTGTGGGGCTAGGGCAAAAGACATTTTAGCCTTTTTTATATCTTCAAGTTGTGAAACTGACATAATTGAAGCATGCTCAAGTCGTATTGTGGGAGCATTTTTTATCCATGGTTGGATATCTTTGAGTGTATCTACAAGAAATTTAATGGCTCCATCGCCCATAACATGGATTGCAATTTGCAGTTCGTTATCTCTAGCATACTCAAGTGCCTCCATCAGCTCATCTTCGTCCATTAATTTCATTCCCCTTTGATTGTCATTGGGATAATTTTCTTTCATAAAAGCAGTTCTTCCGGCGATACTACCATCAATAAATAATTTGATACCTGCAACATAAATATCACCGGTTTTTTTTGTGATAGGTTTTTTCCCATTTCTTTTGACACTGTTCCACTCGTAATAAAGAGCTACTTTTTGCCTAAATCCTCGCTTCTTTGCTTCTTCATAGATTTTAATTCTATCAACAGGTTCATAAAGACTAAACATATCACTCACTACGCTGATTCCCAGTTGATTATATTTTTTGCCAAGCTTTAATATTTGTTCTACAGTTTCTTCAAAACTTGTAGGTTTTCGTTTATTTCTGATAAGATCAAGGGCTTCTGGTTCATAAAAGATGCCATTGGGTTCTCCATTTTCAAATCTTCCTATTTTACCTTTTTTTGGATCTTTGGTTTGTTTGTTGATATGAGCGATTTCCAAGGCTTTGGTGTTACAAGCAATGATGTGATAGGAAGAATGATAAATCATTATTGGTTGGATCGTTGAGACCTTATCAAGATCGCAACAAGTAGGGGCTCTTTTTTCTTTGAGAACATTTTCATCCCAGCCAAATCCATCAATCCATTGATTGGAGTCTCCATTGTGATAAGGGGATTGTTTGAGCGCATCAATAATTTCTTCGATAGAGTTGATTTCAGGAGGTAGGCATGGGATACTATCTATATTTTTAGCGACCATATCAGGATGTGTATGTGAATCAATAAAAGTAGGGATGACAATAGCGTGTTCCAAATCAATAGCATTCTTGTCTTTTATTGTTTCATTTTTTCCCAACCATGAAATTTTGCCATCTTCAATACCCATTGCCTCATAAAATTTGCCTTCTTCTTTGAAAATTTTGCCATTTTTAAAATATTGCATTATCGTTCCTTTTGTATTGTGAGTTGTTTCTGTGACATAGAGGTACAAAAAAGTATATCAAAAATAGTTAATATCAAAAATAGATATAAATATAAAAATAGTCTATAGAAATATTTATATCTATTATTTTATAATGAAAGAATTTTATTAAAGATAATTTTATTTTTATGAAAATTTACAAGGGGCTTGATTGTTAGATGGATAATCCATATGGATTTTAGAATTTTGTATTTTAGGGTTTATAAATAATAAGATTTTGATTCAAAATAAAATATATCATGGTATTAGTCAGCGAGAAAGATGATACAATGACAAAAATTTATAATAAAAATGATTGAATGGAGCCATAGAATGTATCATTATTTTATAGACGCCCCTGATGGATTTGGGGTGAAATATATCCATATTCATTGTAGCGATCTTGGGATAAGGGGCGTATTTTTTGCAGATACAAAGTTGTCACAAAATCCTAATTCTATTGCTCTGGCTTGTGCCGGCGCGTTAAATAGATATTTTCAAGGCTTGCTTTTTTCTTTTGATTTGCCTTTGGATATGGAAGGAAGTGCTTTTCAAAAAAAGGTTTGGAAAAAATTATGTGAAATTAAATTTGGTGAAATATGGAGTTATAAACATTTAGCCATTGAGATAGGTTCTATTAATTATTCTCGTGCTGTTGGGGGCGCAAATTCAAAAAATCCTATTCCCATTATTGTGCCTTGTCATCGGGTGATTGGAAATAATGGAAAACTTGTGGGGTATGCTGGGGGATTGGCTTTAAAAGAGTGGCTTTTAAATCATGAAAAAAAGGTATTGAATTCAAAAATTTAAAATAATTTTATAAATTTATTTGATGGTTTTTGGATTTATTTTAGTCAATAAATTTAAGCATTATCCCAATTTTCTAAGGCTTCTTTGACAACATCAATCACACAATTAATTCCTCCTGCAAGACTGAAAAGCCAATATTTATGCGCATAGATCCATTCAACTTGTTTCACTTGAGAATCAAGTTCATCTTTGGTATATTTGACTACGATTCTAGCGATATCAAGTTCTTGATGAAAGATATAAGATTGGATAGCATCGACAAAATAATCATTGAATTTTTTATCTTCAAATAATTTTTTAATTGTATCAATTTCATCAGTGAGCTTAGATAATTTTTTAAAATTAATTTTTTCAAGATTATTTTGATTGTTAAGTGCTTCAAGTTCTTCTGTATATTTGGCTACTTTTAAAAATAATTTTTCAATGCGGGCTTTTTGATTCATCCCATATTGGATGATATCTTGAGCTTTTTTTCCGGCAATTAAAATATTATTCTTACTTAGGGATGTATCCGGATAAGTAAGTCTGATAGGATCTTTTAGAATAGAAGTATCAATAAGCTTAATGGCTTCTTGAAAACTCATTTCTATACTTCCATGAATTCTGGCCCCTCCTTCTGTAGCATTGATTACTTTAAGATTATAGGGTGTTTGGGCGATATCTTTTTCAAAAAATTCTAAAAATAATTTCCATACTTTAGTGGTTTGGACATCTCCTTTTCCCCCATATTTTTCAATAAAAATCTTTTCATTTTGAGTTTTAGGTTTGATTTCATCGCTTCCATAAAGGGCATTTTTAGCATGACTGCTGCCATCATCACCAAAAGCAAGGTCTTGACCAATAAGAATGCAATTTTTGAAACGCGAATGCACAACAAGTTCATAAGCCATATTTGCTGCACTCATCCCAATTCCCAGGTAACCATATTCATGGAAACCAAAGAGATTGGTATAACCAAAAGGACGAAAACTAAATTGTTTGATACCTTTAGTAATAGAGGATTTAAGTTTTGGATGGACGATAGAAGTAATAGCAAAAACTACATCTTCTTGAGCTTCTTTTGGGGTATCATAATAAAATCGTGCGGTTTCTTCAACTCGTTCAAGCGAAAACACAATATCGGGTTTGATATTGTGTTTATATAAAATAGGAAAAGAAGCATCAATACAAAATAAAGTTGCAAAAGGAGCTATATCTTTGAGTAAATCCAGTTGTTTATTGAGACTGGGACCTGTGGATATTATTATGGCAGTATCACGATTTTTGAGATTTTCTACAAGGTTAATGAGTGTTGGAGAATGGAGTACATCGGGTAAATTTTGAATATGCTGTTTGATGCCAATAATAGCATCTTTAGTATCATTACCTATACTAATAACGCTATGTTCAATAGCTTTAATAAAATATTGATTCAACTGAATAATTTCAGCTTGAAAACGTTCATAATAGCTATTGAAAATATGCAAATCATAGATTTTAGAGTAAATGCGTGCTTTTTTGTCCATCTCAAAAAGTGAGCCAATCATATGATAAGAACAGAATTTAGAATACAAAAAGATGATTCTGTCACTTAAAATTGCTTCAGAAAAATCTATTAAATTAAAGATAATAAATAAAATTTCAAGTTCAGGTTCAATCACAACAATACGATGATGTTGTGAGTTTCCTAAAAGTAGGCTATAAAATACACCATTGCCCCCACCATAAAAATAAAGATAAGGGTAATAAGTATAAGGAGCAAAATCTGTAATTTTTTGCATGGTTTCTTCTAGGGGTTTTCCTATAAATAAAGGAGTATTAGAGCTTTTATCAATAATATTAAAATTAGCAGGATCGCTATCCATGAAAACCTCAAATTTTGTATTAGGCTTAAGCTGGCTAAGGGCGATTGCTAAAAGGGGATCTTTAATTTTTAAGGCTTGAAGATTTTTTTGATAAATATTTTGCATCAGTTTCCTTATATTTTAGGAATTTAATTTTATGGTTTTTATAATATTTTAATCAAATACTTTGATTTTAAAATGGATACGTGCTAATCAATTTTCCCCATAACTTTTTGTTGAAAGTTTTTAGCATTTTATAGATGCCAACATAGGAAACCCTATGTGGTCAGAAAGTTATTGGAGTAATCTGAGAACGTTTTGTTGGATAGCATTGGCTTGTGCCATTGCGAAACTTCCACTTTGAGCCAGGATATTGTATTTAGAGAAACTTGCAGATTCAGCAGCAAAATCGACATCTCTGATTTGGGATTCAGCAGCTTTGACATTGACTTGTGTGACAGAAACATTGTTGATGGTAGCCACTAATTGAATCTGCACAGATCCTATATCCGCACGCACTTTGTCCAGTTGGGTTCTGGCTGAATCAGCCATATCCATTACGACCATTGCTCCCTTAAGACTTGTTACACCGGCTCCCAATCCTTGCCAATTGAGATCAGCTTGAGCGACATTGGCATTTGCCCCTGATGCGGAGGCAATATTGGCATCAAATACCCCTCGAATCGATCGTAGATTGACTGTATATTCAGAAACACCTTGTGCAGAATGCAAGCCAATGTGACTAAAATTAACCCCACTTACAATAATATCTCTGGCATCTGTTCTTGTAAGCGTAAGTCTTCCAACAATAGCGTGGTTATAACCTGATATCCCTGCAAAATTACCCCCACCAAATATTCTACCACTAGCGCTATTGGCATGCACAGAGATAGCTCTACCATCATTTGAATTTAAGTTAATTCTTCCTGTAATATCTAAAAATGCTTCTACTCCTGTTTGATCTTTGACAGAATTGATTGCATTGACAAGCCTGCCATCAGAGTCGTTTTTATGGATATCATTAATTGTCCCAATGGTAACATTATTGATAACAAGACCTCTGATGGTTCCTGATTGGACAGGCACCCCTCCTGTAGCCATAACGTTATAAGAAGCGCGAATACCTAATTTGTTTGAAAAACGATTAATAATTTCACTCAAAGCGCCAATTCCTGTGCCTGCTGAAGTTGATATTTTGGCTGTTTCAATTTGATAATCATTGACTCCATCTACTTGTCTAAAGTTGAGGGCTACTTCTGTGAGATTCTCTCCAGCCCCGGAAGCTAACATGCCGGTGCCATCAAAAGAGGCAGTTTCCATTCTGATATGACCAATTTTATCTGAGCTTGTAGGACCAATAGAAGCTTTTACAGTGGTATTTGAATAAGCACCGATTTGAAATTCTTTGTTGGAGAAACTTCCGGATAGCATTTGTTGCCCATTGAAACTTGTTGTATTGGCAATATTATCCAGCTCTTCAAGTAGTCTTTGAATATCGCTTTGAAGTGCCTTTCTGGATTCAAGTGTTTGTCCATCTTGTGCGGCTTGGATAGCCTTGGTTTTGATAGTATCAAGAATCTTGATTTGTTCATCCATAGCCTTATCTGCAACTTGTATCATACCGATGGCATCATTGGCATTTTTGACTGCTTGACCTAAACTCTCACTCTGGCTTCTCAAACTATCTGCAATTGCCATGCCGGAAGCATCATCGGCAGCTTTGTTGATCCGAAGTCCTGAACTTAGTTTTTCTAATGAGCTTGCAAGGTCTCTGTTGTTTTGTATGCCTACAGCATGAGCTGTAAGGGCTGCTATATTGGTGTTAATCCTAAAACTCATAATCGCATCCTTTGCTATTTTGTTTTTTGATGTTTAATAAGCAATAGGTGTTCCAAAAATATTTCTAGTAAAAAAACAAAAATGTGTTAGAATTTCTAAAAATTTCAACTATAAAGAAAAAAAATGAAAGATCTAATTATTGTAGAATCTCCTGCTAAAGCAAAAACAATTAAAAATTTTTTGGATAATGATTTTGAAGTGATTGCCTCCAAAGGGCATATTAGAGATCTGCCAAAATCAAGTTTTGGGATTAAAATTGAAGAGGGAAATTTTATTCCTGATTATAAGATTGATAAAGATCACAAAGAGATAGTAGAAAAAATTAAAACTTTGGCAAAAAAAGCTAAGACTACATATATCGCAACCGATGAAGATAGAGAGGGAGAAGCAATAGGATTTCATATCACTCAAGCTATTGGAAAAGATGTGGAAACTTTCCCGCGTATTGTGTTTCATGAGATTACAAAGACTGCTATTGAGCATGCTTTAAAATATCCCAAAAATATTGATATGGACAAAGTGAATGCCCAACAAGCAAGGAGACTTTTGGATAGAATTGTAGGGTTTAAGCTTAGTGGGTTGATTGCAAGTAAAATCAGTAGAGGTTTGAGCGCCGGTAGAGTCCAAAGCGCTGCACTCAAAATTATTATTGATAGAGAGAGGGAGATTAAAGCATTTATACCTATTGATTATTATACAATTGATGGGGTATTTGAAGGAAACATTCAGGCAGAATTGAGTGTTTATGAGGGTAATAAAATTAAAAAACAAGGCATTACGGATAAATATATGGCAGAAGAAATGCTCCATGTTTTAAAAGAATGTTCTTATCAAGTAGGAGAAATTAGCAAAAAGTCTAAAAAATCACCTTCCCCTCCACCTTTTATGACCTCTACATTGCAGCAGAGTTCTTCCGGTTTCTTGGGATATTCTCCAACAAAAACAATGGGAATTGCCCAAAGACTTTATGAAGGAGTAGGCACGAATAATGGTGTAATGGGTGTTATTACTTATATGAGGACTGATAGCTTAAATATTGCTAAAGAAGCCCAAGATATGGCTAGAGATAAGATTCTCAAAGAATTGGGTAAAAACTATCTCCCCCCCAAGCCTAAAAATTATGCAACAAAAAATAAAAGCGCCCAAGAAGCTCATGAGGCTATCAGGCCTACTAATATTGATTTTACCCCTCAAATTGCTAAAAATTATTTAAAGCCCGATGAGTATAAAGTTTATACCCTAATTTATAATCGTTTTTTAGCCTCTCAAATTGAAGATGCGGTTTTTGAGAGTCAAAGTATTACTTTTGTATGCGATAAAGGAGAATTTAAAGCCAATGGCAGAAAATTAGTATTTGATGGGTATTATAAAATTTTGGGCGTTGAAGACAAAGATAAATTATTGCCGGATTTAAAATCTCATTCTCCTATTGCTTTAAAATCTATTCAAAACAATAAGCATACAACAGAGCCTCCACCAAGATATTCAGAGGCATCATTGATCAAAAATCTTGAAGGATTGGGTATTGGCAGACCCAGTACTTATGCCCCAACAGTTTCGCTTTTGCAAAATCGTGAATATATTGTAATAGAAAAAAAGCAAATTCTTCCCCAAGAAAGCGCCTTTAAGGTTGTTGAAATGTTAGAAGCTTATTTTAATGAGATTGTAGATTCTAAGTTTAGCGCAAGCATGGAAGACAAGCTGGATAATATTGCACAAAATAAAGAGGATTGGCAGAAGGTTTTATGGGATTTTTATGATCCTTTTATGAAAAAGATTTCTGAGGGTAAGCAAAATATTGCTTCACAAAAAATTGTTATCCCTACAGGGGAGTTATGTCCAAAATGTGGCAAGGAGCTTGTAAGAAGAAATGGCAGGTATGGGGAATTTGTCGCTTGTAGCGGGTATCCTAAGTGTAAATACATTCAGCCTCAAGAAAATAAAGAAGAAAATACAGAGCAAACATCTGAGATTTGTGAAAAATGTGGAAAACCAATGGTTAAAAAGCATGGTAAAAATGGAGAATTTTTGGCTTGTAGCGGGTATCCTGATTGTAAAAATACCAAATCTTTAAAGAGTGCTTCTAATCATCCCCAAATTCTAGAAGGGGTCAAATGTCCTGAGTGTGGAGGAGAAATATTGCTTAGAAGAAGTCGTCGAGGAATGTTTTACGGGTGTGGGAATTATCCTAAATGTAATTTTATTTCCAACCACCAACCCATTAATGAAAAATGTCCCGAATGTGGCTATATGATGAGTGATCGCACTTATAGGGGCAAACATATTCATGAATGTATTAAATGCAAACATAGGGTTGAAGTAGAGTGATGCAAGATATTGTATTTGGACCTATTATTTCAAGGAGATTTGGGATTTCTCTAGGGATTGACTTGTCTCCCGGCGGTAAGCAGTGTAATTTTGATTGCTTGTATTGTGAATTAATAGGGAAAAAAGCTCAAATGCAAATGCAAGAAGTGCT
The DNA here is from genome assembly GCF_002272835.1 of Helicobacter sp. 11S03491-1. Lineage (NCBI taxonomy): Bacteria > Pseudomonadati > Campylobacterota > Epsilonproteobacteria > Campylobacterales > Helicobacteraceae > Helicobacter > Helicobacter sp. 11S03491-1. Next base: position 70,437 of record NZ_MLAO01000004.1, on the reverse strand, counting down.
TGATTTAGACAAGTTGATTGAAAGTGTGCGTTATGGACTTTTAAAATATCCAAATATTGATGTCTTAACGATTACTGCTAATGGCGAACCCACGCTTTATCCTTATTTGTATGAATTTATGATTGCCATTAAACCTTTTATTCCCAAGGGGGTTTGTACTTTAATCTTAAGCAATGGGTCCTTATTTGGCAAAGAAAATATTCAAAAGGCATTGTTATTGTTTGATATTGTAAAATTTTCTCTTGATAGCGCTAATGAAGATAGTTTTAAACGTATAGACAGACCTTATAAAAATATTTTATTGAGTGAATTGTTGGAGGGGATTAGGAGTTTTTCTTCTATCTACAAAGGGGAGTTAGTCGCTGAGGTATTGTTGGTTGGAGGTATTAATGATAGAAGTCAAGACATCCGTTCAATTGTAGATTTTCTTAAATCAATTCATGTTGATAGAATTGACTTAGGGAGTGTTGATAGACCTCCTGCTTACAATATTGAGGCTTTGAGCTTCGAACAACTTGCCCAAATAGCCAAAGAGTTTGAGGGGATGTATGTCTCTTTGCCATCCAGAAAAGAAAATTCTTTTTCTATGAATTTGCATTATTCAAGAGAAAATCTTATAGATTTCATAGCCAGGAGACCTGTAAGCCTTCATGAGTCTAAAAATATTTTTGATGAAGCTACCTTGGATTTGATAAATAAGCTTTGTGCGCAAAACAAGCTTTTTATCAGAAAGGTTGCTAATCTTGAATTTTATACGACAAAAAACTAGCTATGCTTGAAATATAAAGGATATAAGGCTGATTAAGAATAAAATCATTACCCCCAAATTAATTTTGTGCCATTTTCTTTGAAATGCACATACAAGAACATATATTATAAAGCCACAAGCTAAGCCTGTAGTAATTGAAGAAGTCAGTGGCATAAGAATAATTGTAAAAAAACTTGCCAAAGCTCCGGCTAAATCCTTAAAATCAATATTTTTGATCTCAGCAAACATTAATGCCCCTACAACAATCAAGGTTGGATATATTGCGAAGCTCGGAATAGAGTTAAAAACAGGAAATAAAAACAAAGTAAGACCAAAAAATAATGCTGTAAAAATGGCACTCAACCCTGTCCTTCCTCCGGATGCTACCCCTGCTGAACTCTCTAAAAAAGCCGTAGTTGTTGATACTCCAAATATAGCTCCTCCGGTAGTGGCAATAGCATCTGCTTGAAGTGTTTTTTCAAGTTTTTTATCTTTGCCGCTAGTATCTTGAAACATTTTTGCTTTTGCCCCTATGCCGGCTAATGTACCTAAAGAATCAAATAAATCTGCTATAAGAAGCGTAATAATAGCAGGGAGGAGGGCAATATTTAGAATACTTGTTATATCAAATTTCATTGCAATATCTGATATCGAAGAGGGGGTTGAAAATATCCCTGAAGGAGTTGCAGAAAGACCAAAAATCCATGAAACTCCTGTGCATAAGAGCATACCAATAATAAAAGCCCCTTGAATTTTAAGTGTATGGAGCAAAAGCATCACCACCACACCAAATATTCCTATAAGTACTTCAGGAGAGGAAATATGGCCCAAAACCAAAAGACCCGAAGAGTTGATACTCACAAAACCCAATGACTTAAATCCAATGGTTGCAATAAATGCCCCAAGCCCTGCGCACAAAGCAAATCTCAAATCTTTGGGGATACTTCGCATGATCCAAATTCTCAGTTTTGTAAAAGAAATAACCAAAAATATCACTCCTGAGAGAAAAACTGCTCCTAATGCCTGTTGCCAAGTAATTCCCATCCCTTGAACAAGCCCATAAGTAAAATACGCGTTTAATCCCATTCCAACACTCATGGCAACAGGGGTATTTGCCCATAAACCTGTAAGAAGAGTTGCCAATGCGGTTACCAAAGAGATTGCAGTGATAAGTTCGTTTTTTGGCATACCGGCTTCAGAGAGAATTTGTGAGCCTACCGGGATGATATAAAGCATTGTTAAAAATATTGTAAAACCTGCCAGGGCTTCTGTTTTTATATTTGTATTATTTTGAGTGAGTTGAAAATATCTATCTAAAAAGCCCATTATATCCTCCATTTATAAGCATTCAATCAGGATTGAAAGATTTTACTTAAGAAATAAAAACGAGGAATTGTAAGGTATTTGTTCCTAAAAAAAAATAAAATTTGGCAATAAAAAGATTTTATTTTTAGATTCAAGATTTAGTTTTTTTGGAGTCAAGTTAAATTTTAGGTTTTAAAATTTTACATCCAATCCAGAAGCTTTGTTACTTCGGTTACTTCAAAACATTTGATTTTTGTATGAGTATTTGGTTTTTTAGGGATAATGGCTTTGGTAAATCCATAATTTTCCATTTCTTTAAGTCTCATATCAATATTGCCTATTTCTCTAATATCTCCTGTTAAGCTTACTTCTCCAATAAAGGCTGTTGTATTGCTTAATGGACGATTTCTAAAACTTGATAAAATACTTGCAATCACTGCGAGATCGGCGCTTGTCTCTGTAATCTTAATGCCTCCGGTTACGTTGATAAAAACATCATAATGGTTGAGTGGGATTTCAAGCTTTTTTTCTAAAAGAGCCAAAAGCATGCTTAAACGATTGGTGTCAAAACCTGTAGCCGATCGTTTGGGTGCTCCAAAACTACTTTCACTTACAAGGGCTTGAATTTCAAGCACCAATGCTCTAGATCCTTCTAAGACCACTGTAATAGCACTTCCAGGCATTGATTGTTTTGTAGAAAAAAACATTTTAGAGGCATTTTTTGCACTCACAAGCCCATCATCACGCATTTCAAAAATTCCTATTTCGCTTGTTGTGCCAAATCTATTCTTAAATCCTCGAAGCATACGAAGCTCTCTGCTGGGATCCCCTTCAAAATATAAAACCGTATCAACCATGTGTTCAAGAACTCTAGGTCCTGCAATAGAGCCTTCTTTGGTGATATGCCCGATGATGAAAATTGCAATATTATATTCTTTGGCAAGGCGCATCAATTCAAATGTGATTTCTCTGACTTGGCTAATAGATCCCGGAGTAGAGGTAACTTGAGGGGAGTAAATTGTTTGGATTGAATCAATAATGCATATGCAATATTGTTTTGTAATCAAGTTGGATTTTATAGAATTCAAATCTATTTCATTGAGCAAAAAAAGATTTTCATGAATACATTTAAGTCTTTGTGCCCTTAACTTGATTTGTCCGGCGCTTTCTTCGCCACTGACATAAAGAATTTTTTTTCCTGTTTTGGCAAGCCCTCCGCCAACTTTTAATAATAAAGTTGATTTACCTACGCCCGGACTCCCGCCAACCAGATAAAGTCCACCCGGAACAATGCCTCCTCCAAGCACAATATCAAGCTCTTCTTCTGAGGAAGAAAATTTGCTTATGTGTTCATATTCTATGGAGGTAATAGGTATGGCAGAAGCATTTGAAAGCAGAACTTTTGTTTCCTTGAGCGCTTGAATTTGGGAAGTTGATAATTCTATAAAACTTTCCCAAGCACCACAGTTACTGCATTTGCCCATCCATTTGGTACTTTGGAATCCGCAATGTTGGCATTCAAAAATGCTTAGTGATTTTTTTGCCATAATTTATTCAAAAATCCACTCAAGAATATTTTGAATATAAGCTTTTTCATCAAAGGCAATTAAATCGTCTTCTTTTTCTCCTATACCCAAAAACATAATGGGGAGTTTAAGTTCATAAACGATACTTAAAATTGCCCCGCCCTTACCGGTGCCATCAAGTTTGGTAATGATAATGCCATCTAGTGCCAGCATTTCATGAAATATTTTTGCTTGAGTGATAGCAGAACTCCCTTGTGTGCCATCCAGGATCAAAATTTTTCGAAAATCCTGATTGTTGAGGGCTTTGGAACAAACTCGTGTAATTTTTGCCAGCTCATTTTTGAGATTGGTTTGGTTGTGAAGTCTTCCGGCCGTATCAATAATGATATTATCTACTCCTCTTGCAATACCTGCTTGGATTGTATCATAAGCCAGGGCGCTTGGATCGCTACCATTTTGTGTGCTAATAATATCCACACCAATTTTTTCACTCCATAGTTTGAGTTGTTCTATTGCTGCAGCCCTAAAAGTATCTCCGGCTCCTAAAAGAACTTTTTTGCCTTGATTTTTATAGGATTTAGCAAGTTTGGCGATAGTTGTGGTTTTGCCTGCGCCATTTACTCCAATAATAAGCTCTACTAAGGGTTTTGTAGTGATAGGTTTCAGGGAGACCTTATCATAATAACTCTCCCCTCTGAAAAATCTTTGGAGCGCAATTTCAAGTTGATTTTTACGGATACTTTGGGGAAGATGTTCTAAAATAGAATCAACAATATCATATTGAATATCTGCTTCTATAAGAATATTTTCAAGTTGTTCTTTTTGGATAGCGATGGTTTTTGATCCTAAAAGTGAGGAAATATTTTGAGCAGTTTTTTTGAATATATTTAGCATTTAAATAACCCTTAGAATTAATATTTTTTGGATAATACACCAATATCATAAGCAAACATTTCCTCAGGAATAAACCCGCTGTAAGTTTGATATTTGTTTGCATGTTTATCATAAAGGACAAAGTAAGGAATTTCTAATGTGGGAATTTGTGCATCTGTAGCTTGGGTTTGAGGGGGATTGTCTATAGTATTGATTTTTTTTGCAAAATCAAAAAATAAATTTTTATTATCGCCAGGATTGAGAATAGGGAAATTGACTTGATTTTTTTGGATATACTCATCGACTTGTTCTTGTGGAACAGGGTTGGTCAAAATACCGACAATATAAGCCTTAGGAAAGGTAAGCCTTAAATGATTGATATTGAAGATGTAATCTTTGGCATTTTGGGAATTGAGATCCAGAAACATAATGAGTGTGATTTTATCCATATCTTGATTTTCTCTAGAGGCTTTTGTGTCGATATTAAGAGTATCAAAGTTCGTTTGGATTCGGATGGAATTTTGATTTTGATCATTAAAACGATAAGTAATTTGATTTTTATGATGATTTTGTGTCTCACAACCTGCCAAGAATATTAAGCTTATCAAGAGAGTATAAAAATATTTCATGAAATCCCTTTTTTGAAGTTCTAAATATTTAGAATTTAATATTATACATAAATGCAGAATTAAAAGGAGAAATGATAAAGACAAAATTTCGTAATTTTTGCAAAAGCAATTTGCAAGTTTTGAGTAAAAAAATTAATTTTGGAGATAAAAAAACTCTTTGTGTCCTTAAAAAAGAGTTACTCTGCTTGAAAAGCAAAAATATTTTGCTGTATTGTCCTATAGGAATAGAAATGAATATTTATCCCCTGATTTATTGGATCAAAAAACAAAAAAATATGAGGATTTTTATTCCTCATATAGAGGGAGTTAGTTTTAAAATGATACCATTTCGTATGCCTTTATATAAGAATCAATATGGTATATTTGAGTCCAAAAAATCTTTATTTAGTTTAATAAAAATAGATACAGCTATAGTTCCTGTTTTAGGAATTGATAAACAATTTAAGCGAATAGGGTTTGGAAAAGGTATGTATGATAGATTTTTTCAAACCCTTCCTTATTGTCCGAAAATTATTTTTGTCAGTAGAAAAGCTATTGTTTCCAGAAAGGCTATTACTGATGATTATGATATTAATGCTGATAAATTTATTAGTAATGATTGTGTGATAAAAAGAGGAATTAATGATAGAATACTTGTTGATAGGGTTTATAATATTTGGTTTGATTGTGGGGGGTAGTGTTTTTTTTATTTGCAAAAAGATATTTTGCTCTGATGTGAATTTTATAATTGAGCAAGCGAAGGCAAAAGCTCAAGCTATTGAATATGAAGCCCAAACCTTATTAAAAAATGAACAGCTTAAAGCTAAAGAGCTTGAACTTGAATTAAAAAGAAAATATGAGGAAAATACCTCAAGGATTATCAAAGAATATCAAGATAAACTCTCTAATTTGCAAAGCAGAGAAAACAAATTAAATCAAAAATTTGAGCGTGAAATTGGATTTATTGAAGAAGAAAAACAAAAAGTTTCTGATCTTAAAAATAAGCTTTTGCTTGAACAAAATTTTCAAAATAAGCTTATCAAACAATATAAAGAAGCCAAAGAAAAAGCACTCAATACTCTTGTAGAATATACAAGTTATACAAAAGAAGAAGCAAAATCAATGCTTTTATCTTATCTGGAAGACGAACTTGCAATGCAAAAATCAATTATGATCCGTCGGTATGAGCATGAGGCTAGAGAAGAGGCAAACAAACGAGCTAATTATATTATTGCCCAAGCGACCACAAGATTTGCAGGAGAATTTGCTACAGAACGTTTGATTAATGTCGTGAATCTACCCAATGATGAGCTAAAGGGTAGGATTATAGGCAAAGAAGGTCGCAATATTAAGGCGCTTGAAATGATTAGCGGGGTAGATGTAATTATTGATGATACTCCCGGAACAATTATTTTAAGCAGTTTCAACCTTTATAGGCGTGCTATTGCTACCAAGACAATCGAACTTTTGGTTGAAGATGGAAGGATACAACCCTCAAGAATTGAAGATGTTTATCACAAAGTAAGTGCTGAAATAGAAGAACAAATTCTCCAAGATGGTGAAAATATTGTTTTGGATATGGGACTAGGCTATATGCATCCTGAACTTAAAAAACTTATTGGCAAGATGAAATACCGCGCAAGCTTTGGTCAGAATGCCTTGGGGCATTCAATTGAGGTTGCTAATCTTGCCGGTGTGATAGCAGGAGAATTGGGTGGGGATGAAAAATTGGCCAGAAGGGCAGGGTTATTGCATGATATAGGTAAAGCTCTCACACAAGAATCAGGGGGAAATCATGTGAGTTTGGGAAGTGAAATTTGCAAGCGCTATAAGGAACATCCTGTGGTGATTAATGCCATTATGGCTCATCATGGTGATGAAGAAATTCAAAGTATTGAAGCAGCTGCTGTTTGCACTGCAGATGCTCTTTCTGCAGGGAGACCGGGCGCTAGAAGAGAAGTATTGGAGAGTTTCTTGAATCGCATGCAGGATTTAGAACGTATTGCAGTAGAAAAAGTAGGGGTTAAACAAGCTTATGCAATCAATGCCGGTAGAGAAGTGAGGGTAATTGTACGTGCAGATTTGGTTGATGATGCCCAAAGTGTTGTGCTTGCAAGAGATATCGCCAAAGAAATTGAGGCTTCCTTGCAGTATCCCGGAGAAATAAAAGTCAGTGTGATTCGAGAGATGCGAGCCATTGAGTTTGCGAAATAGAATTTAGGGCTTTTTGGAGATCAATGGGGGTATCAATCCCGATACTTTTGCTAGTAACAATTTGTATAAAAATGGATTTTTTATGATAGATCGCGCGGAGTTGTTCAAGTTTTTCTATGTCTTCTAAAGAAGTTTTAGGTAATTGACAGAATTCTTCCAAAGATTGTGCATGAAATCCATAAATACCCAAATGTCCATAATAAGGAGATGTTTGCAATAAGGGATTCTCTAGTCCTTCGCGACTATAGGGGATAGGCAATCTTGAGAAATAAACAGCTTCTTGAAATTTATTGCAAACTACTTTTACAAGATTGGTATCATGAATTTGATTCTTCTCAATAATTTTGGCACAGGTTCCCATAAACGGAGCATTTTTCATTGCTTCTTGCAAGGATAAAATAACTTGGGTTTCCAAAAAAGGTTCATCAGCTTGAACGTTGATAATGATTTCATCACTTTTTAGTCCTAATATCCTGGAAGCTTCTGCACATCTATCTGTGCCACTTGTGTGATGAGGACTTGTAAGAACGGCTTTAATTTTATGAGTTGTACATATTTCCAATACGCTATGGCTATCACAAGCTACTACTACCTCATCTGTTTTTTGAGCATTGCGTGCGGTAGCTACAATCATAGGGAGACCATAAATATCTGCCAAGATTTTTTGAGGAAATCTTGTAGATTCTAACCGTGCAGGGATAATAATCATCTTGAATCCTTATTTTTTGATAAAAGCTTAGCACAAAGCAAGATAAAAAATAAGAGAAAAATAATATAAGATGAAGGGATGGCGATTTTTTGTCCTAATAAATAATGAATAGCGCTTAGAAGTCCTGCCAAATAGACCAAAGAAGAAATACGAGTAAAAATATGATGGGCAAACAATGAAAAAATGGCTAAAATCAATAAAATCAAAAATCCAAAAGCGCCTATAAAAAGGTATATCCTTAATCTAATTTCTCGCAAAATTGTTTCTATATTGCTATCTTGCTCCATGATGCCATAAAAAAGAATATGCCCAAGCGCATACAAAAATGCGTAGAGTCCAAAAATTTTTATTATTAAGGGCAAATATTTCCATGAAATTTTTAGTGATTTGAAACACCATTGCGCTAATAATATACTCAAAAGGAAATAAATACTCCAATCTCCCATAAAGTGCAAAATAGCCTTAGAGGGTTCTGCTCCATAAACATTATGGAGAATGTTCCAAACAAGATAAATGACCGGACATATCCCTAAAATATTTCCCAAAAAAAGAATGACATGTTTCAATTATACACTCCTATGATTTGTTGATTGACTAATTTTATATAAAATGTATTTTTATTTAACAAGGAGAAAAAATGAAAAAAACACTATTTGGCTTTTTTGTTGCAAGCATTTTGGTTCTAAGTGGCTTGCAAGCTAATGTTGAGCAAAATATCATTAAAATAATACAACAACAAACAGGTAAAAAAATCTCTGTTTTAAAAGTTGATTCTCTTCAATCTAATCCTGAATTTAAAATCGCGATTATACAAGATTTAGATACCCAATATAAAATACCTGTGTTTGTAAGCAAGGATGGAAATATCGTGATTGGGCTTAGCAATGTCTTTTTTAGTGATAACCAAAAAGATGCCACATTGGTTAATGAAATCTATAAAAAAACTCAAGATTTCAATACACAACAACAAAATAGCGCTAAATTAAATCGTATGTTTGAATCTATTCCTGATGATTATGTTATTTCTCTGCCTTCAAGTGTAAAAGGAAATAAAAAAATTGTTTATATTGTTTCAGATCCGATGTGTCCGCATTGCCAACAAGAACTTAGAGAGATTGATTCAAGGCTCAAAGATGCTAATGTTAAAATGGTTGTCGTAGGATTTTTAGGCAAAAATTCAATTATCAAATCTGCTTTGATTTTGGAAAAAATAAAATCGGCTAAAACACCCGGTGAAAAAATTACAATTTTGAAACAAGTTTATTCACCTGCTTATGAGGCAAAAGATGCGAGTCAAAAAGATATGAAGAGGGTAGAAAATATTACAAAAAAAGTATCTGATACAGAGATTATCAATTATGTCCCTTATATTTATGAATACAAAAAATAATATTTATTTAAGGGATTTGATAATTCTTAGAAGCATCAAGGAATGGGAATGAAACATTTTAGAAAAATATCTGATTATGCAATAGTTGGGGGACTGAGTGCGGTTGTGCTTGTTGCTCTTGGGGCTTGTGGGAATGATTCTTCAAACAACAAAAATACTCTCTCAAGTGGAGTAACACAGGCTTCTCAAAAAGGCGCATTTGTTATTTTGGAAGAGCAAAACAATGGAAGCTATAAAATTGCTGAAGAATATCCAAGCACAAAAACTCATGTAATTGTTCGTGATATCAATGGCAATGAACGAGTGCTTACTCAAGAAGAAATTGATAAACTTATCAAACAAGAAGAAACCAAAATTGACAATGGCACAAGTCAATTGACAAATCCCAATTCAAGTGGTGGATTAGGGCTTGGTGGTGCATTACTTGCAAGTGCTGCAGGAGCAATTTTGGGAAGCTATATAGGGAATAAATTGTTTAATAATCCCACTTACCAACAAAATCAACAAAGAAATTATAAATCTCCACAAGCTTATGAAAGAAGTAAGAATAGTTTTAAAAATACTCCGACCTCTGCTAATCGATCCCCTAGTGGCGCTAAAAGTGGGTTTTTTGGAGGTAATTCCAATTCCGGCATGAAGAGCCCTAATTCATTTGGATCATAATTTTTTAAAAGGAATGTGATGGATATTGTGTCTTTAAAACCACTTGATGCAGATACGCTTGAAGAAATTGGGCTTGATTGGCATACAGACCCTGATAACACTTCTTATATAGAAAATGAAATGTTAAAAATTACTCAAGCCCAAGCAGATGCCTATTATCAGGCAAGTAATGAACTCTATGATATGTATGTCCAAGCAGGGCAATATGTGATAGAAAAAGATTTATTTTTTGAATTGGATATTCCCAATACCCTTATACCTATAATTAGACAGAGTTGGGAAGAAGATATTCATTGGCATTTATATGGTCGATTTGATTTGGCAGGCGGGATAGATGGGAAACCTATTAAGCTTCTGGAATTTAATGCCGATACCCCTACAATGCTGTATGAGACTTCTGTTGTCCAGTGGGCAATGCTTAAATATAACGGCTATGATCATATTTTACAATTCAACAATCTTTATGAGGCTATTGGTGAAAATTTTAAACGTATGATTACTTTGGGCGAAAATACTGATAATTTTGAAGAAATGTATGAAGGTTGGAAAATTTTATTTTCAAGTATTAAAGGGAATATCGAAGAAGAGAGAACAACCAGATTTTTGCAAAGTATTGCTAAGAGTGCAGGGTTCCGGACAGATTTTTGTTTTTTTGATGAAATTGAATTTTCGCCACAAGAGGGTGTGTTTAGTAATGGAAAACAATACGAGTTTCTTTTTAAGTTAGTTCCATGGGAAAATATCGCCATTGATGAACCTGAGCTTGCCCTCATTATGCAATCAATGATGGAAAATAAAAATACAATTTTTTTAAATCCTGCATATACGATTATGTTTCAAAGCAAACGTTTTTTGAAAATTTTGTGGGACTTGTTCCCGCATCACCCATTGCTTTTAGAGACAAGCTATGAGCCTTTGAAAAATAAAAAACAAGTCAAAAAAACAGCCTTTGGCAGGGAGGGAGCAAATGTTGAGATTCTGGATGCTTCTTTGAAAACTATCATGCGTAATGAAGGGATTTATCAAAATCATAAGCCGGTTTATCAAGAATTTTTTGAGCTTAATAATATAGGGCAATCTTATTATCAACCCAATGTATTTTTTGCTTATGAAGCTTGTGGATTAGGGTTTAGAAAGGGTGGGTTGATTTTGGATAATTATTCAAAATTTGTAAGTCATATTATTGAATGACTCGGTTAAAGATTTATTTAAGATTATCAATTTATGAATGCAGGATTCATTGATTTTTTATCATCTCTGCTTCATAAAGAAATATTGAAGCTTGGTAGTCTATATTTTTAAGAGCGTCTTTTTTTGCATAAGAGAGATAGAGGTTTTCTTTTGCCCGTGTAATGGCGACATAAAAAAGTCTTCTTTCTTCCTCAAGACTCCCACCCTTGCTGATAAGTTTGCGATTAGGGAATCTGCCATCCATCAAATCAACAATATAAACATCTCGGAATTCTAAACCTTTGCTTGCATGCACACTCAAAAGATTCACACCATTTCCTTGGCTAGCTTCATTGGAACCCAAAATCATTGCATTCAAAAATCGACCGATGTTGTCATAATTTTTGGCTAGGTTATCAAGCAGAGTTATTTTGCGTTCAATTTTTTCCATTGCTTCTACTCTTTTTGTTTCGTTGATTGTGCCATCTTTATTTTTTGATCGCTCTTTGCATAAAATCTCAGCAATGTAGGTAAAAAATTCTGATTTAAAAATACTCCATAGCAGCTTGATAGGAGTATTGATAAGATGAATTTGAGAATACATTTGATAAAATTTTCCTAAAAATATAGCTCCATCTTTGGTGAGTTTGGGATGAGAGAGTATGGGATGAGAGGTGAAATCTTTTGGAAGATATTCATCAAATCTTGCGCTTGATTGGAGAGAAAAAAAATCATCAAAAAGTCCTAATTGTGTATTTTGACTTCTTGAAGTATAAGGTTTGATTGTATGGTTGGGTTTGAGGAGTCCGTTTTTAGCATTATTTTCACCTAAAATATTAAGGGCTTCATAAATGTCTTTTGCAATAGAATTGCCAATTCCATTGCCATAGCTAAGGGTATGAATATGTGCCATCATGTCTTTTGGATTATAAACAAGCGAGCAAATATCCAGCATTAAAGCAACTTCTTTAGTGTCAAAAAAACTAATCCCTCCTCTGCGTTTTGAGGGGATGCCCATCTCGCGTAGTGATGCTTCACAGCCATCTGCACTGGAATTATTTCTAAAAATCACAGCAATATCATCCGGGTTATAATTGCTTGTAGCAATTTTTTTTGCAATTTCTTGGTATTGGAGGAATAACTCATCATAAATCAGCAGTTTTGGCAAGGGATAATTGCCTGTTTTTACGACTTCTAAAGATTTGTTGTAGATGCGTTCATTTTTTTGAATTACTTTGTTGGCAAGATCAAGGATGGGGTAAGAAGAGCGATAATTTTTTTTGAGTGTAAAAACCTTTGCTTGTGAATATTTTTGTGTAAAATTACTGATGATGCTAATATCAGCACCATTGAAAGCATAAATACTTTGATCATAGTCCCCTACACAAAATAAGCTTGGTGCATTGATGGCATTAATAAGAGAGTCTTGCAGGGGGTTTGTATCTTGGTATTCATCGCATAAAATTTCTACATAAGGACTTGCTTGTTTTGTCATTTCTTCTTTATACATTAAAAGCAAATCATTATAATCAGCATAACCATAGGAATGTTTTAGGGCAATAAACTCATCAAAAATCCCTTCATAAATTGGCAGATATATGGCTTGTTCGGGAGATTTTTGTGTTAGCCATTGCTCAAAAGTTTGGTTTTTTTGGGCATTGAGATAAAGTGAGTAAGTATCATAAAGATATTGTGGAGAGTAAGGAGGGGTAGAACTTTTATTTGTATAAATTCTACGTTCAGCGATGCTTTTAAAAAGAATTTTTAATTCTCTAGGTTGTTTGAGTGATATTTTAAAATGCTCTTTGAGATAACGGTAGGCAACGGCATGAAATGTGCCTGCTTCAATTTGTTTGGCGATTTTTTCGCCAAACATTTTAGCAACTCTTTCAATCATTTCTGCGCTTGCTTTATTGGTGAAGGTGAGCAGGAGAATTTGTTTTGGAGATATTCCGGAATGAAGTAAGTGTGCAATCCTCCCTACGATTGTTGAAGTTTTGCCGGTTCCGGCAGATGCAATGACCAGATTATAGCCCATTGGGGCAGTAGCAGCAGATTTTTGTTCGGCGTTAAGGTTTTCCATTTATTCTTGCGTGTTAGTCCTATAGATTTATTGATAATAACAACATGTTTGGTATGTGCGTGCTTGATAGATAGCGACATGATTTTGACAGGTAATTATAGTCTAATCTATTTGAATTTTTGATTTAGCTAAAGGACTTAGATTTTCTAATAAGCTATAATGACTCTTGCTTTGCTTGGGGAGAAATTGATTCTATCAAAAATAAAATAAAAGTTTTTTATTTTTTCAAATTAATTGCTTCTTTAATGAGGTCATCCCCAGTGCTAAAAGCTTTAGCATTCATTGAATAGCCTCTTTGCATCAAAATAAGATTTGTGAGTGCATTGCCAACATCCACATTGCTGGTTTCAAGGTATTTATACATGACTTTTCCAAATTTTAATATGCCATCTGTATTCCAACCCAAGATTGGATTACCGCTAAGAAGTTTATTCTCTCCATTGAGTGTGCCGGAAGCCATTTCAAATAAATTACCTCCAACTTTTCTAAGCCCTTGGTCATTGATAAAAGCTGCAATCCCCACTCTACCCATAGATTCTGTAACTCCATTGCTAAAAGCAAGGTAAATAATTCCATTCTCATCTACCCGAACCTGTTTGAGTGATCCCTCCGGTTTGCCATCTTGTGTAACTTGGGTAAGCTTAGATTCTTCATAGGGGAGATTGGTGGATTGATAATCTTTGCTGCCACTAAGAGAATAGTGGATTTTATTTTCTTTAAAATCAATATCTACAGGTTTAGCGATAATTTTTCCATTTTCATCAAATTGGATTGTCTGAATAATAGGATTTTTGCTCACAAGCACTTGGGCTTTGAAATCATAAATTCCGGTTTTGACTTCCCATTTTTGATTGATAGGAGGGGTAGTTTTACTATCTCCATTATCAGTCATAAAATAATCACTTTTGAGTAAGAATTTTTTACCATCTTTATCAAAAATTTCTGTTGAGGTGCTATATGATGGAATTTTTATGGGGTCAGAGTCTTGAGAAGCTCCTTTTTTGAATGCCAAATTTGCTACATTAAGCCCTAATTTTTGAGCAATTTTACCTCCAATAGAAATATTCATATCGTTTTTATTATTGATAATACTTAGGGACAAAGGAATTTTGGGTTTTTTATTTTTGTCTCTAGCAACATCCAGATCAAGTCCGGTTTTGTCTTTGATGATCTTTTGCAAATCCTCAATTGTTCGGAATTCGTTGTTTGCTTCTCCTTTGTTGCCATATTTAAATTCAAAAGTTTGGGTTTGGTTATTTTGTGTAATATCCAATGTAATATTATTATAGATTGCAGCATCAAGGGGTTCTTCATCGTTGTTTGCCAAAGCATTGATATCTTGATGCTTGAATTTGTCTTCTATAAAATTCCCTTTAGCATCCAAAAAGAGTTCTTGAGCATTTTTGAAATGATTTTTTGGATTTAAATTAATACTAATATCCACTTTTGATGTGAGGACAGGTTGAAATTTTAATTCTTGAGGAATATTGATGGGTGTGAGATCATTTTTTGCTAATTTTTCTATATCATTATCGGGATTATTGCTTGAGGTAAATACCCCATTTTTAATCTTGTCCAAATTAACTCCATAGACATAATATCCCTCAGAATTTACCAAATATCCATCACTGTCACGACTAAAACTTCCATCTCTGGTAAAATAATTTGCTTGGTCTTGTTCATAGCCATCTTCTTTGATTGTGAAATTGCCTTTTTTGTTGGGACCTACGATAAACCATCCTTTACCTTGATAGGCCATATCAAATTCTCCATCACTTTGATGATAGTTGCCATTTTTTGTAGAGATAGCATTACTTGCGCCTGTAGATCCAAAATTTCTATCGTTGCTGAGGGCCGAGGAGGCATTGAGTGAGTCTAGATGTGTTGCAAAGAGACTCTTAAACTCAGGAATATTTTCTTTATAACCTGTAGTATTGACATTAGCAATATTATTTGAAATACTATCCAGACCGAATTGATGGGTCTTGATGCCACTATAAGAATTTAAAATCGTATCATTCATAGATTTTTTTCCTTATCATAAAATTCTATAGCGCTATCAATAGGCAAAATCATTTCTCCCATGCGCAACATCGGTTCCCCTTTGTTAAAAAGCACACTTTGGACTTCGCCTCTGCCTACACGTGTTTGATGGTATTGATTGGTCCTGGAATCAAGATTATATTGGGCACGTATTTCATAACTGCCATCGGGCACTTGCACACCCTTATCATCGAGCCCGTTCCAAGTAAAATCAATATAACCTTGTTGTCCATTTTTATCTTTGATAGGAAGAGTAGCGATTAATTGTTTATCTTTGTTGAATATTTCAATCATGGGATTGCCTCTTGAAGTATCAATAGGAGAATCAAAATAAAGAGAAAATTTGATTTCCCCTGCTCCTTTTATATTCACCCCATTAATATCTGTTTCAGCAATTTTGCCTATCATAGATACGGTGTTGAGTGCTGTAATTTGTGCCATATGAGAATTGGAATCTACACTAGTACTCATTCCTTTGTCCAGATTTTCAAGTGTTTGTTTTAGTGAGGTTTGAAAGTCCTTGAGAGACTCATTGGTTTCTTTGGTGGATTTCATCGCCTCAGCCACTTCTTTCATGGTTTTTTTATTTTCTTCTTGCATCTCTACTTGTGTAAGTTGAGCAGTTTGCGTAATAATTTTATCTGTTTCCATAGGAGCAGTGGGATCTTGATTTTTAAGTTGTTCTAAAAATAATTTCATAAAAGCATCTTTATCAAGTCCATTGGCGATTTTGGGTTGTTCACTTTTTTTAGCTGCTGCTGCTTTTGAGCCGGTTATTTCTGCTAAATCAATTGGCATTTTACCTCCTAAGCATATTTTGGTAAGATGATTTCCATCGTATCATAAGGAATTTCAGATACATTTTTAATTTCTTTATATTGCTTCAAGCTATTTTTGTTCCTTTTTTGATCACTGAAATTTTGCTGATCTTTTTGAGAATTTTCTTGAGAAGAAAAATTTAAATCTACCCCGCCAAATCCAATCATGGCTAAGTTTTGTCTAAGTTCGGCTTGATTTTGAATAAAAAGAGCGATAGCTTGATTGTTTGAGATGACACTAACATGGAGATTATTTCCCATTTGTTTGATGGTAAGCTCCAATTTTCCAAGTTTTTCCGGATGAAGTTCAAGTGAGATTTTACTCATTGGAGGTTTGTATTTTTTGATTTCTTCATTGAAATTCTGAGCAAAGTTTTTGATAGTCTGTTTGGCTTGAGCGCTTTTATAGAGTAAATCATTTTTAGGAATATTTCCTGAAGTTATGGGCATATCTTTTGTTTGGGAAATATTTTCTTTAGGTTTTTCTTTGAACTCTTGGACTTCTTTATCATTTTGTTTTTTTTGTTTTTTTTCTAATGAAGAAATTTGTATATTATTTTTTTCCATGGCAATTTGATTTTCAATTTGCTTGTTTTGATCTTGAAGTTTTGTAGGCGTGTTTGAAGAATCTATCATAGAACCGGAGAGTTTAGAAGGTTTTAAAATATTCCCTGATTTTTTAGTTTTTTTTTGTGTAGAATCTTTTGTGTCAGTAGTTTTTTCTTCATCTTTTAAAAGATTTGCAAGCTTGATATCTTTGATAAAGTCTTGAGAAATGCCTTCTTGGAATGAAGTATTTTTTGATTGAAGTTTTTCCAGATTTGCTTCTCTTTTTTCTTGGTAAATTTTAGGATCGACAATATTTTTTGGCAAATGACTCCCGCGTTCAATAATAGCTATTTTCTCTGTTTTATCTTCAGTTTTATACTTAATTTTATGATTTTGATTAAATTTTTTCCTCGCTTTGAGTTCTTTTTCATCAATCTTTGCAAGCACAGAAGATAAAGTTTTATCTTGTTTTGTTGAGGTAGATTTTGAGTTTTGAGTTTTGAGTTTTTGGTCTAAAACATTTTGAGTAAGGGGTTTAGTAAGATTTTGGGCTTCTTTGGAAGATGAATTGATTTCATTTTTGGATGCAGGCATATCAGATTTATCGATTACATCAGAAGCATTGGAAAGTTTTATATTTTTGATTTGAATATTTTTCTCATCAGCAAGTGTTTTGATGTCTGAAATATTTTTCTTTGGAGTCTTTATATCTGAGTCTTTGTCCATAGATTTTGAAGAGAGCATATTTTTTAGAGGTTGTGAGAGAGGTTTTTTTTCATTGATGTCTTTTGTGTGAAGCATCTCAAGAGGAAGAGATTCTTTGCTTGAAGTGTTTTGCATGGGAGTAGGGGTATTTTTCTCATCAGCAAGTGTTTTGATGTCTGAAATATTTTTCTTTGGAGTCTTTATATCTGAGTCTTTGTCCATAGATTTTGAAGAGAGCATATCTTTTAGAGGTTGTGAGAGAGGTTTTTTTTCATTGATGTCTTTTGTGTGAAGCATCTCAAGAGGAAGAGATTCTTTGCTTGAAGTGTTTTGCATGGGAGTAGGGGTATTTTTTGAGGTATTTTCTAAGGTTTTTTTCTCATTTTTTTGGTTTTGGGTAGAGGGCGTTTTATTATCCTTCTCAATTTTGGTCATAGTATTTTTATGGAGGAGATTTGTAAAGCTATCTCCATCTTGTGAGGTTTCTGAAGTTTTTTTAGTTTCTTTTTTAGTTTTTGACATTTCTTGAGTTTGAGCTGCATTGACGTTATTGAGGATATTTTCTATCATAGAATTTCCTTGAAAAATATATACTCAATGCAAGCAAAAATGATTCCATATTGCAGTAATTTTAGCCATTTTTAAACTTTTTATCTCTGTCTTTTGGATATTATTTTATAAAGTCTGAAGTAATGATTTAGGATCCGGAAAAATTTATTATACATTTTGGATTTGTATTTAGAGCGACTTTATGGGCGATAAAAATAAATAAATTTTTATTCATGATAAATTCATCTTTTGCTTAGTCTTGATATTTTTAGTATTCATAATATTTTGGGCTAACATAGCAATTCCAGTGTATATTTTTTGAGGGATTCTCTTGGATTTTCTGATGGTCTAAGAGTGCTTATTTTTTCGACAAAATAACTCCCTGCAACAATAATATTTACTTCATCCTGCAATGCTTTAATTTGTTGATTGGATCGTATTCCAAAGCCTAATGCAATTTTTTTATTACAATTTTTTTTAACAAAACTAATCCAGTCAAATAAAGATTTTTGAATTTGAGTTTTTGAACCTGTAATCCCACTTCTAGCTACAACATAAACAAATTCACTTGGAGTTTTAGAGAGTTTTTGGATACGTTGGCTATTCACTCCCGGAGCAATAAGTTCAACAATATCCAGCCCATAAACTTTAGCAATTTTTCTTAAATTTTCATCACTTTCAAAAGGTAAATCAGGGATAATAAGTGCTTTGACACCACATTCTTTGGCTTTTTGGAGAAATGCTTGGATACCATAGGCAAATACAATATTAGCATAGGTCATGATTAAAATAGTGCTAAGGGTTTCATGGGCGAGTGTTTTGGCAATTTTAAATCCATCTTCGGTTACAAATCCATTTTGCAATGCAGTATTGCAAGCATTTTCAATAATAGGACCATCCGCGTTAGGATCAGAAAATGGAAATTGCACCTCTAGAAATTTCGCCCCTCCTTGAGAAATCCCAATTCCTGCTTGAATGCTTGTTTTTTTGTCAGGATAACCCGCGACAATATGCCCCATTAATTGCATATTTTTCATGATATTCCTTTGATGCGTTTGATTTCTTCTTCTAAAAACTCTATCCATTCTAAAGGTTTGAGAGTTTTGGCTGTGATGAATATATCCTTATCGCCTCTTCCGGAAATATTGATAATAATTTTTTTATTTTTTACTTTTTTGCATATTTTTATTGCTCCTGCCAGGGCGTGAGAAGATTCTAAAGCCGGAATAATGCCCTCATGTGAAGCAAAAAATTCAAGAGCCCTTAAGGCTTCCTCATCTCCGGCAGATACAAATTTGACTCTTTGGATTTTTCCCAAATAAGCAAGCTGGGGTCCAATGCCTGCATAATCAAGACCTGCACTAATAGAGTGGGTAGGGGAGAGTTGTCCTTGTTGATTTTGGAGAAAAATACTTTTGTAACCTTGCGCAATCCCTACTGCTGCGATACTATTTTTATCCATTCTTGCAGCATTTTGACCGATTTTTTCACCCTTTCCCCCAGCTTCTACACCAATAAGAGAAACGCTTTTTTCATTTAAAAATTCTGTAAAAAAACCAATGGAGTTGCTCCCACCGCCTACACAAGCTATCATAATATCCGGCAAGCCTTCAAAATAATCTTTGCATTGTTTTTTAACTTCTTTGCCAATAATGCTTTGAAGATCTCTAACGAGATCAGGATAAGGATAAGGTCCTAAAGCACTTCCTAAAACATAAAAAGTATCTTGACTTCTTTTGCTCCATGCCCTTAGAGTCTCATTGACTGCATCTTTGAGTGTTTTTGTCCCTGAATGGACACTGATTACTTTTGCCCCAAAGAGTTCCATGTTGAAAACATTAGGTCTTTGTCTTGCAATATCAATCTCGCCCATGTAAATTTCACATTCTAAACCAAGCTTTGCGCATGCTGCAGCTGTTGCTAATCCATGTTGCCCCGCTCCGGTTTCGGCTATAATGTGTTTTTTCCCCATTTTTGCCGCAAGCAAAACTTGTCCGATAGCATTATTAATTTTATGCGCTCCTGTATTGGCTAAACCTTCAAATTTTAAATAAATCTCATTTTGAAGGATTTTTGAAACATTTTGTGCATATATAAGGGGTGTAGGGCGACCTACAAAATGTTTTAATAAATCTTTGAGTTCAAGTTGATAGGATTTGGAGGGAAAAATATTTTTATAAGCATTTTCGAGTTCTACAAGGGCAGGACGTAATATTTCAGGAATATATTGCCCTCCAAAACGATCTTCATTGGAATTACCAAAAAATTTATGGCAAGATTTGATGGGTATTTTTTTCATTAAAAACCTTCTGTTTGCGTGTTTAATTTGATTTTTTTGAGGATTGCTTGTAATTTTGTTTTATCTTTTTTACCCGGGGATAGTTCAATTTTTGAGTTAATGTCAATCATTTTTGGTTGTAAGGATAAAATATCTTGAATATTTTCAACTCCAATTCCCCCGGCAATAAATAAGTTTTTTCGGATATTTTTTAGTTTTTGAAGTTGCTCAAGGGGTATGCTTTTGCCGCTTCCACCTTTAAGATTAGTTTTGGAATCAAGAAGAACAAAAGGAGATATTGAATTTTTGGGATAATCTAAAATATTTTCAAAATTAACACAAATATAAAAATTAAAATCTGCTTGAGTAAGATCAAAGCAAGCAAACTCATTGGGTAAAAGAGGATTAATCCCATGAAGTTGCAAGCAGTCCAAGATGCCTTCTTTGAATAATTCTCTCCCTTTTGAGAAGAGTTGTTTATCTTCTGTAATAACCCCAATTTTAAATACATGCGGATAGAGTTTATTGAGGGCTTTAGAAATTTGTTTGATAGACCTCTCATCTACATATCGAGGACTCTGTTTTGTGAGAATAAAACCAATCATATCTGCTCCTGCTTGCGCAGCTTCAATAGCATCATCTATGTTGGTAATACCACAAATTTTGATAAGCGGATCAGTTTGATTTGCAATTGTTTTGAAAATATAGGGATAAAAAGAATTTTTTTGTTTTTTGGCTTTTGTATAGGCTTTGATGAGATGGGGAAGGTTTTGGTTTTTTTCTTCAGTTTTAACCAAATAACTCCCACAAAGCATGCCATCAAAATCACAAGTTCCTGCCAAATAGCCATCAAAAGAAGATTCAATCCCTGATTCAAAAATAGTTTTTACATAAGGAGGGATAAGAGATTTGAGATAAAGAGCTTTATTTTTATCAATTTCAAAAGTATGCAAGTTTCTTGAATTGATACCTAAAATTTTAGGATTGAGTTTGAGAGCAAATTCGCATTCTTCCTGAGTATGGATTTCAATAAGGGGTGTGAGAGAATATTGGTTGCAAGCAGATAAAATTTCCTCAAGTTGGGCTTGTTTTTGTGAATCCCCAATAAACATTGCAATGATAAGGAGGACCATATCCGCTCCTGCTTGATAGGATATGCTAATTTCTTGGGCATATTGGATAAAGTCTTTTCTTAAAATCGTTGCATTTTTAAAAGTATTTTTAACATGCATCAAATCTTTGAGACTTCCATTGAAGTGGTCTTCTTCTGTTAATACACTGATTACTTTTGCCCCATTGTTGAGGTATTTGCCGGCTAATGAAACCGGATTGGGGATTGATCCAATTATTCCGGCTGATGGAGAAGAACGCTTGATCTCTGCAATCATCAATGGCGCAGTTGTATCAAACTGAGGAGGACATAGGGGAACTTGCCTTTTAGAGGGGATTTGATGACCAAATCCAAATCCAAATTCTTGAATTTTATGTTTTCTTTTTTGGGCGATTTTTTCCAAAACTTCTATCATAACCAATATCCCTTGTCAAAAATTTTTAATATGATAATTATTTTTTTCAAATGATACACATAAAAAGCTAAAATATAAAGTTTTTTTACATAAAAATGAGATATAATAGAAACGAATTGATAAAGATACAAAGAATTAAGGAGCCAAGGTGGAATCACAGCTTATGGGTTTGGCTATAGAGACTTATAAAATCACTCTTATTATTTCTTTGCCTATCCTTTTAGCAGGTTTGATTGTGGGGTTGTTGGTGAGTATTTTTCAGGCTACTACTCAAATCAATGAAATGACTCTCTCATTTGTGCCAAAGATTTTAGCTGTAATTGCTGTGATTATTCTCACAATGCCTTGGATGTTGAACATGTTGTTGGATTATACAAGAACACTGATCAATCTAATTCCAAAGTTTGTAGTATGACAATAAATATTGATTTTTCAAAATATTCTTCTATCAAAGTTGGTGCAAAATTGCCCATCAAGGTGATTAAAGATTTTGAGGATATAGAGGATGGGCTAAAGATTATCGGTTATGCAAATAACTTGCTGGTTTCTCCTCATGCAAGATCTTTGGCTGTTTTGGATAATTGTTATGATTATATTCAGGAGTCTAAAGATTATGTTGAAGTAGGTGGGGCAACAAGTAGCCACAAAATTTATCGTTATTTTAAAGAATCTAATTTTTGTGGTCTGGAATTTTTACGTGCATTGCCCGGAAGTTTAGGCGGTTTGATAAAAATGAATGCGGGCATGAAAGAATATGAGATAAAAGATATTTTAGATTCCGCATGTATAGATGGCGCATGGATAGAAGCCGATGATCTTGGCATGGAATATCGAAGCACCAAAATAGATGGGATAATTTTTGCAGCAAGGTTTAAGAAAATAAAAGGTTTTAGGAATGAGCTGCTTGAAATATTTGAGACAATGCGGTTTTGGCATCCAAAAAAGCCTAGCTGTGGGAGTTGCTTTAAAAATCCTAAAGGAAATTTTGCCGGAAAATTGCTTGAATCTGTAGGTTTGAGGGGGTATAGCAATGGTAACATTGGTTTTTCTAAAGAACATGCAAATTTTCTGATTAATCTGGGAGGGGGCAGCTTTGAACAAGCTTTTGATTTGATTGAAATTGGCAAAAAAAGAGTTTTTGAAGAATATGGTATTTTGCTTGAAGAAGAAGTGGTTATAGTTGAATAAAGATAGGGAGTAAGTGATGAATAAAATTTTTAAAATTATTTTTGCAGGCACACTTTTAGGGGGTGGAGTAGATGCTCTGGAATTTGGAAGTATGGGAAATATTTCTGCAAGTATGGGAGGCGCCGGAGTGGCTTTGAGAAATTCTCAATGGGCATTATATTATAACCCTGCGCTACTTGGAATGGATAAAAAATCAAGAATTGCCTATAGTTTTGGAATAAGTGTAAAAGAAAAAAATCTTTTATCTTTAGCAGGGATTGATTATAATGAATTAAAAAATATACCCAATAAAGTTCAAGGGATTGCTAAAGGATCGGTGCCTGTTGGTGGTATTGTAAGTGGCGCGGTTAGTTCAAGCACAGTTCAATTAGGAGGGAGTTTTGGTGATATTTTGAAAAATATTAGCTTTGGTGGTGTATCCGGACTCAATAATACTACTGATGTGCAAAATTTCATGGTAAAAATTCTTGAAAGCACCTCCGCCGATAAGACCAATGTAGAAAGTGCTACAACTCTTACACAAGCAGCTAGTGCCTTTAAGACTGCCTTGACAGATTCTAATGGCAAATTAAATTCAGATGGTTTCAAGGCTTTTGGTGAAGTAAAAAACAGTCTTTTGAGTGCTGTTGATAAAACAGGAGGCAATGCGGGCGGATTATTGAAAAATGTAATTGAGAATATCCAACCCGAACAATTAGGTGGTATTGCTGATTTGCTTGCAAAAACAGACAGTTCTGCTTCTTCAATTGGCTTAGATGATCTCTTAAAGACACTAGGCGGAGTGAGTATTTCTAAGGGGAATGATGCCCAAATCAATACTTTTATTCAAGATATTTTTCTTATTCAAAAGACACTTCGTAAAAATAATTTTAATGTAAATTCTCAAAACGGACTTGTTTTTCAGGTTGGTGGGAATGGAGCTGATGGAGTCGGGGCAGTGGCATTTGGATTATTTGCAAATGTTTTTGCCTCCGGAAGTGCTACATTTGATTCCAATCACAATCAGATTATCATTGATGCAGGTAGTAATCAATATACAAAAGTAGATGTAGGGGATAATTCTATTTCTTTAAATGCTTCTGATAAGGCAAGTTTTGAAGCTCATTCATTGTTTAGTCCTGATGCCAATCATCAAGTTCATGGAAATGCAGTTTTCTTAAGTGAAATTCCTATAGGTTATGGTCAAGCTTTTTCTACTTTGATTGGTAATTTCAGTGTTGGTTTCACAGCCAAGTATATTTTTGCTATGGGTTATGAGATAAATAAAAGTGGTTCTTTTAAATCTATTGGTAATAGTTTTAATACGATGGATTTCAAAAATGCCCCAAAAGAGCAGACTTTCGGAATAGATTTTGGCTTGCTTTATAATTATAAGGGATTTAATTTGGGTGTTGTTGGCAAAAATCTCAATAGCCCAACTATAGAAATGAATAATGACCAAAAGCTTGTTCTTAATTCTCAATACCGTGCGGGTATTTCTTATGAATGGAAGATAATATCCCTTGCATTGGATGCCGATCTCAAACCAAACCATACACTCTCTTATCTTTCTCCATTAAACCAAATGGTTGGGGGTGGGGTGATGATTGATCTTAAATATGTAGATTTTAGATTGGGTTCTATGTATGATCTTAGAAGTGCTGAAGGTGAAGGGATTATTCTAACAGGGGGTATTAACATTTTAGGATTTTTGGATTTAGCTATTCAATCAAGCACAAAATTAAGCCAAGTAAATAATGTTAAAATGCCCGGTTATTTGAGTATTAAACTTGGCGGGGGATTTAGCTGGTAAAATAAAAAGGGAGGAAAATAAATGCCTTACGTCGATATAAAACTAGGGGGTGAATTAAGCCCGAATCAAAAACGTGAGATTGCCCAAGATATTTCCAAATCATTGGAAAAAGTAGCAGGAAAGCCAAGAGCAACTGTTTATGTTAGTTTTACAGAATTCAATAGAGATAGTTTTGCCAAAGGAGAGAACCTTTTGAGTGATTTGGATAAGAAATCACAAGAGACAAAATAAATTTTATTAAAATATATTTTCAATATTATAAAGACCTGCAGGTTGTTTTATGAGCCATTTAGCTGCATTTAATGCGCCTTTTGCAAAAGTTAATCGTGAGGTTGCATTATGGGTTAGTTCTAAATATTCTCCATCCATATACAACCCAACTGTATGTCTTCCGGCTACATCTCCCCCTCTAAGACTCATAATAGCAATTTCATCTTTTTTTCTTTCACCGATATTGCCCTCTCTATTGCATACTTTAATTTTTGAAAGTTCAAGTCCTCTGGCTTTTGCACAGCTTTCTCCAAGAGTGAGCGCTGTCCCACTGGGGGCGTCTTTTTTATGGCGGTGATGAATTTCGCATATCTCAATATCAGCATCTGATAAACTTTGAGAAAGGAGAGTTACTATTTTGTTTAGCATTGCTATGCCTCTAGACATATTAGTTGCATATAAGATAGGCATCAATTCAGAAAGTTTATGGATTAAATCCAGAGTTTTTTGTTCTAAACCTGTTGTCCCACACACTATGGGTTTGGGTATATGCCAAAGAGTTTGCAGAAGGGCATGTGTGGCTTGTGGGAGCGAAAAATCAATTACAAGATCGCAATTTTGTATGAAAGCTTCAAGATCGTTAGTAACAAAAACTCCCTCCAAATTGTGAATATCAAGTTCTTTTCGAATAAATACACTCCCAAGTGAAGTTTCTTTATCCATAGAAATTTCTTCTAAAAGAAGTTTGCCTATTCTTCCTGTGGCGCCAAATATACCTAATTTTAACATTTTGGTTTTACTTATGGTGAGAATCTAAGTAAGCAATCGCTTCCAGGGCAGCGTTTGCTCCATCTCCAGCTGCACAAACTACTTGTTTTGGCGCTTTGATCCGGATATCTCCGGCTGCAAATAAGCCCTCTATATTTGTCTTCATCGAAAGATCAACAATGACAGATCCATATTGATCGCATGCGCATAACATATTATTGTCATTTTGTTTTAAAACATTATTATTGACTTCATAACCTACAAAAATGAAAATTCCGGGTAATTCAAGCTCTCTGATTTGATCATTTTGAGTATTTTTGATAACAATAGAGGTTACTCCGTGATTATCACCCTTAATTTCTTCAACAATACTTGGAGTAAGGAATTCAATTTTATCATTTGATTTAGCATGTTCAACAGTGATTGGCGCAGCACGGAATTCATCTCTTCTGTGGATAACATAGACTTTTTTACACATTTTTGTCAAAAATATTGCTTCTTCAAGGGCTGTATCTCCTCCTCCAAGAACTGCAACCTCTTTATTTTTATAAAAAAATCCATCACAAGTTGCACAAGTGCTAACACCTCTTCCCCAAAATTCATTTTCGCCTTTAATACCCGTTTTTTTTGGACGTCCTCCGGTGCAAATAATAACACTTCTTGCATCTGTAATTTTGCCATCATTTTGATAGATTTTAAAAATTTTGTTTTCTTTAGTAATTTGGGTAACTTCAGTCATTTCATGTTTGAGACCAAATCGAAAACATTGCTCTTGCCAAGGTTGCATAAAATCAAGACCGCTTAGAATCTCTTTTACTCCCGGATAATTTTCTATTTCACTGCTTCCTGTGATTTGTCCTCCAGGCATTCCTTTTTCAAATAAAACAACATCTTTGACCCCACCTCTTGTGGCATAAAGTCCTGCGGATAATCCAGCCGGTCCTCCACCAATAATTGCTAAATCAATCATTATAGTCCTCCAATAATTTTTTTCGTTTGATAAATAATAGTATGTAATAGCAAATAATAAGTATTTACTCCGTGATAGAGATCACGGAAATTAAGAAAGAGAGTCAATTTTATCTTTAAGAGCTTGTTTGGAAGTAGCGCCAATAACCTGATCGACAACTTGACCATTTTTCATAAAAATAATTGTAGGGATACTTCTGATTCCATATTTTGCTGAAAGCTCATCTTGCTCATCTGTATTTACTTTGCAAATAGCTACTTTGCCCGCATATTCTTCTGCAAGTTCATCAATAATAGGCGCTAACATTCGACAAGGTCCGCACCAAGGCGCCCAAAAATCAACTACAGCCACTCCATTTTTTGTTGTAGAATCAAAATTTTCTTTAGTTAATTCTATATATTTACCCATAATGTTTCTCCTAAAATTTTAAAATATAGATACATTGATTATACACTAAAAAATCTAAACCTTTAGGTAATAATAAATATCATTAATGATTATCCAAAATTTATAAAGTAATATTTTCTATCAAATCAATTTCGTCTCCCTTGATAATGAGCGCATCAATACAATAGCTTGTTTGTGGATCATATTGAAGTAAAAAATACCGGATTGTTTTGGTAATTTTGAGTATTTTTTTAGGGGTAATAGCATAAATGGGTTCGAAATTTTGCCCACTCTTAACTTCAATAAAATGGAGAATTTTGTTTTTGAGTGCAATAATATCAATTTCTCCATATTTGGAAAAAAAATTCCTTTCAATAATTTCAAAACCTGTATTTTTTAAGTAAGCGCAAGCAAACTCTTCTGCTTCAAACCCTTTTTTTCTACTCATCTTCAATTCTTATAATATAGGGGTCTTGAAGAATAGATTCCAGATTTTTAAGTTCATCAATAGCATTTTTAATTGCAAGTTCAGTGGTCATATGGGTTGCTAAGAGCATTTTGGCAGTATTTTTTTGTTTGACTTCTTTTTGTAAGAAAGTGCTAATAGAAATATTGTTTTGAGTAAGTATGGATGCAATTTGTGCTAATACTCCTGATTTGTCATCCACGCTGAGTCTGATGTAATAGCGACTTTGTATTTTTTCTTTAGGTTTTAGTTTGAAGCTTATTTGAGAAGTTTGTTCAAAACCAAGCATTAAAGAACTTTTGCCTCTAATGATTTCTATAATATCGCTAATAACAGCACTTGCTGTTGGATCTCCTCCTGCACCTGCTCCATAATAAAGAGTCTCGCCTACCCGATCGCCAATAACGCTAATTCCATTCATCACTCCTTCAACTTTGCTAATCATTTTATTTTTATCAATCATTGCAGGATGGACACGAAGCTCAATCTCATCTTTTTGTTTTTTGGCAATCCCCAGTAATTTGATAGCATACCCAAACTCATCGGCAAATTCAATATCATCAGCATTGATAGATTGTATTCCTTCAATAATAATATCTTTTGGTTTGGCATCAATTCCATAAGCCAATGAAGCTAAAATCAATAGTTTATGACCGGCATCTCCCCCATTAATATCCAAACTCGGATCAGCTTCGGCATAACCTAATTCTTGAGCTTGCTTAAGAGATGTTTGAAAGTCTTGATTATTTTGAATCATTTGAGTGAGGATATAATTGCTTGTTCCATTGAGAATTCCTCTTAAAGCAAGGATATGATTTGCGCTTAAGCCATCTTTAAGCGCTTTGATAATGGGGATACCGCCGCATACACTTGCTTCAAATCCTATGGGAATATCATGAGCTATTTTCTGGAGATCATAGCGGTGATAAGCAAGCATTGCTTTATTGGCAGTGACTAGGGCTTTTTTGTTTTTCAAGGCAGACTTAGCAATTTCATAAGCTTCTTTAACCCCTCCGATTAACTCTATAACAATATCAATCTCTTCATCATCTAATATGTCTTGAATATTTGTGCTTAGGGGAATGCTTATATTTCTTATTTTGGATAGATTTTTAACCACTCCTTTTTTCACAACCAGATGCGCTCCGGCTCTGGCTGAGATGATTTCTTTATTTTCTTCAAGGATTTTAATAACGCTACGTCCGACTGTTCCCACGCCAATGATGCCAATATTGATATTTCTCATTTTAAATTCTAACCTCATTTAGTATTTTTATGAATTTATGAACTTTGATATTATCTAAAGAAGTATTAAAAATTCGTTATTTAGATTTTTGATCTTAAGTTTCTTGAGTTGATTTTATGAAATTTTTTTATTTAAAACTTGCTTGATTTCTTCAGGAGTTGCATTTTGGATTGCTTCAAAGCTACCAAAAAAATTCAATAATTTTTTAATACTTGCTTTGCCTATGCCTTTTTGTTCCAAAAGAGATATTTTTTGCATATCTTTTTGTTTTTTTTGTCTGTGATAAGTGATTGCATAGCGATGAGCTTCATCGCGAAGTTTTTGAAGGAATTGAAGCCTTTTGTCTGAGGGTTTTAGGGAAATAGAACTCAAGAGTGTATAAAGTGTATCTTTTGCACTTCCTTTGGCTCTATGGGCTTTGGCATCAATTTTTTCTTTGGCAATACCAATTACATCAACATTGGCTACACTGCTTTGTAAAATATCTTTGGCAAGATTGATTTGAGCTTTTCCTCCATCAATAACCCAAAGATTAGGTGGGGGAGTGCTAGAAAAGTTATTTGCTCTACGCGTAAGCATTTCTTCCATTTGAGAATATTCATCTTTCCCCTTAAGAATATAGTGTCTATAGTTATCTTTGTCAAATTGCATATTATCATAAACTACCATACCTCCAACTGCATGATCGCCACTATGATGGCTTGTATCAAAAATTTCAATTCTAAAGGGAATCTCGGAGAGATGAAGCAAATCTTTTAATTCACCAAGAAGCTTATCTTCATCATAGCTTCTGGTGCTTTGGAGTCTTAAAATCTCGCTGGCATTTTTAAAAGCCAAGGTAACTAATTCTTTTTTGTCTCCTTTTTGGGGAATATTAATTGAAATTTTTTTATTGCAATGATGTTGTAAAAATATTTCTAATTCTTTTATATCTTCTTGTGTAGATAATGATGGGAGAAGGATTTGACTGGGGGGGAGAGGCACTTCTTCTTGGTAGTGATTAATAATGGCTTGTTTATAGATAGAATTTTCATCAAAGCCACATTCTGATTTAAGATGTTCAAAGCTTGAGGATACAATTTTGCCCTCACGCATAAAAAGCTTGATAAGAATGGCATTTTTTCCTTCCGAACAGAGTGCAAAAATATCAAAATCATAAAATTTAGTTAAATCAATTTTAGAAAAACTTTCTATATCTTTGAGCGTTTTAATTCTGTCTCGATATTTCATGGCTTCTTCATATCTCAACGCCTCTGAGAGAGAGATCATTTTAGATTCTAATTTGGAGAGAAGTTTATTTTTGTTTTGAATCAAATAGATAGCTTCATGAATAATGACTTGGTATTGTTGTTGGTTTATTTTTCCTTCACAAGGTGCAAGGCAACGTTTGATTTGATAAAAAAGGCAAGCTTTTTTTCCTTTGACACAATTTTTTTTCCGGATCAGGGGAAGGAATTCATAAAGGCTTTCAAGTATTTCTCTAGAGCCACGCGTATAGGGTCCAAAATATTTGATAGATTTTTTTTTGATGATTTTTCTCGTAATCTCAGGTGTTGGAAAATCTTCAGACATATCAATATAAATATAAGGATAGGTTTTATCATCTCGTAAAAGAATATTATATTTAGGTTTAAGTTGTTTGATAAGAGAATTTTCAAGGATTAAGGCATCTTGTTCGCTTTTTGCCAAAAGAGTTTGGATAGAATCAATTTGAGAAACCATCATTTGGATTCTTTGAGAGTTCGCAGGGTTTGGGAGAATTTTATTTTCTTGAATTTTGAAGTAGCTTCTAATGCGATTTTTTAGATTTTTTGCTTTTCCAATATAAAGAAGTCTGTTTTGTTTATCATAATATTGATAGACACCACTTTTTACAGAGATATTTTTTATTTCGTTAATAAGTATTGTGTTCATTTTAATCTATTTGATTTGGTTGGTTTAAATTTTTGAGAATGATTTCTCGAATGGATTCAAATTGTTCTTTCAGACGATCATCCATGGCCAGATTTTTAAAATGAGCCCTGGAGTGCTCATGATAAACTTGAGTATTTATGCAGATAGGCTGCGTGTAGAGACTGAGAATATTCTTGGGGACATAGGCTTGGATTTGATGGATTTCTTTTATGGATGGAAATAAATCTTGATATATTTTTAAACTCTCTTTTATATCCTTAGAATTATAATGATTGAATTCATTAACAAACCCCGGTTGTGTAAAAGCAAACAAGAGTTTATTGTTCTTACAAGTAATGGAAGCTACCGCCTTTCGCATTTCTAAGGGTAAAAAAAGCTTAAGCTTGTTAAGCTCATTAAAGGTTTGAAGTTTTTTGAATTGCGTTTTATTTCTAATAATGGAGATGATATTTTGAGAACTTTTCATGTCTTAATTTTAACATATTTGCTGTTTATATTGTTTGGTTGTGGTTATAAAGCAAATCCTTTTTACAAAACTTCCGGGCTAGAGATTGCAGCAAAAATTTATGAAATATGATGTTATTATTGTTGGTGCAGGCATTGGGGGGCTTTATTGCGCGAAACATTTGCCAAAAAATTTAAATGTATTGATTTTGCACAAAGAAAAAATTTGGGAATGTAATACATTTTATGCCCAAGGAGGCATTTCTTTTCCAAAAGATGATGGAGATAAACACACACACATTCAAGACTCTTTAAATGCAGGGGGCGGGCATAATAATTTTGAAGCTTTAAAATTATTAACTCATGAAGCTTTTGAAATTTTACGAGAATTGATTTTGGATGGGTTTAAAATTGATAAAGATGAACAAAACAATATCTTATATACACAAGAAGGCGGGCATAGTTTAGCACGTATTATTCATTCCGGAGGAGATGCTACAGGAAGGGAACTTCATATGCATTGTTTGAAGCATCTTTCCCATGTTAGTTTTTTTCGGAATATGAGTGTGGCGGATCTTTTAATACAAGAGGGACAATGTTATGGTGTGAGGGCAGGGAATGGAAGTGAGATTTTAGAAATCTATGCTCATAATGTTGTAATAGCCAGCGGAGGGTTAGGGGGATTGTATGCGCGTCATACTAATGCTAAAGGGATTGATGCAGATTTGCATGGAATTATTTTAGAACACAACCTTACATTAGCAGATATGGAAATGTTACAATTCCATCCAAGTGTTTATGTGACTCCAAAAGAAGATAAAAAAATTCTTATTTCTGAAGCTGTTAGAGGGGAGGGTGGTATCATTGTTAATGACAGGGGTGAGAGATTTTTATTTGATTACGATCAAAGGGGTGAGCTTGCCCCTAGAGATATTGTTTCGCGAGCTATTTTTGAACATGCTCGTAAAAATCATTCAAAAATTTATCTTGATTTGAAAAATTTCACTCAAAAGAAATTTGAGGCTAGATTCCCCAATATTTATCGTTCGCTAAAAGATTGCGGGCTTGATATTCCTCATCAAAAAGTTCCTATTTTTCCTGCTTTTCATTATGCAATGGGAGGCATTGAAGTAGGGCTTGATGGGAAAGTTAGTGGGATGAAGAATCTTTATGCCCTTGGAGAGTGTGCAAAAACAGGGGTGCATGGGGCTAATCGTTTGGCAAGCAATTCATTACTGGAGGGAATGGTATTTGGAAAAATTGTTGCTCAAGATATCCTTAAAAATACCTTTAATACACCCGAGAAGGTTTTTTCTAAAATGTCTATGATATTACAAAAATCTTGCGATGAGAAACTGAAAATACAATTACAAAATATAATGTGGAATAAAGCCGGAATTATTCGAGATAAAGCCGGCTTGTCTGAAGGGCTTAAAGATGTCCAATCAATACTCCAAAAAGACATAGGAAGGATGTTTTATCTTAATTTATTAAGCGCTCAAGAGATTTTTCAACAAGCCCTCAGAAGAGAAGAAAGCTTGGGCGCTCATTTCAGGATAGATTAAATGATAAAATTTTTTTCAAAGACATGGATAAAAAATTATTTTTTGAGATATATTTATATTTATGATCCGGGTTATTTTAGTCTGATCTATGCTATCAAGACTCTGATTGCTGTGTTTTTAAGCATTTTAATCAATTATTTTTTATTTGGCTTTACCATTATTATTTGGGCAGGTTTGTTGCCTATTTATATTTATTTTTTAAATACTCTCATAGGAGACAAACAAACAAAACTAAAATATTTAATTTTATTTGTTTTGTTGAGTTGCTTGGCAGTTTTTATTTTTAGTATTTTTGCCGGATTGGGACTTTGGCTTTTTATACCGGTTGTTGTTTTGACATTTGTTGTTGGGATGTCAAGTGTTTATAATACTGATTTGCAAAAAGTCTTGAGTATGGTTTTGATTAATGGGCTGGTGGCTTGTATTTATATAAATTCTAACATGCCTATTAGTTTGAGAGATGAAATTTTGACCATTTTTATTGGAGGAATGATTGGCATTTCTATGCATTTTTTTATCTCTTTTGGGAAATATGGCAAATTTACCAAGAAAAATTTTCCAACTTTATTATTTGATTTGGAATTAATGATTAAAAATATTGATAATTCTATTGATTATATCAAAATTCGTAATCAAACTCTTACACAAATTGAAACAATTAAATATATTTTGAATTCAAAAGCCGGAAAAATTAAAGATCCCTATTTGATTAAAAACACTAAAAGAACCTTATTTTATCTTTATCGCATTGAGGAAATTTGCCATTCAATTAATTCTATCCATCATTATTTTAGTTCCGGGAAGAATGATTTATTGTTTTATCGTGTACAAGGTGAAATTATTAATAACCTTAAAGAATTAAGCAGGATGTTTGAAGGGCATCGCCCCCATTTATCTAAAAATATTTTGGAAGAAGTGCTCACTTCAGATACCAATCAGGTTTTTGTAAGCTCCATAAAAATTATTTATAATAAAATAGAGTCTTTTCGTAGAGGAGGTGAAGAAGAAGCTTATCTTACCCAGCCAATTACGCATAAAAATTTTCAAGAAGTTTTTAGGGCATTTAGATATAAAAATCCTACTTTTAGATATTCGATTAAATATGCTATCGCTTTAGGGGCAACGATTTTTATTGCAAGGTTTTTAAATATCGATCATGGTATATGGATTACGATGGGTGCAATGGCAATTGTAAAGCCTAATTTGGGATCTATCAAAGATGCAAGTAAAGAATATTTTTTGGGAACATTTTTAGGGTTTGTTGCAGGGATATTGTTTGTTGTTTTGTTTGGAAAAACGGTAGTCTTTTATCCTCTATTTGCAATTGTAATTTTTTTGTTTATTTATTTAAGGGTTTATCCTTATTCAATATGGTCTGCTATGATGATGATAGCATTTATAATGATGTTTGCAATGCTTAAAGAGGATTTTCTGGAATTGATCTTTAATAGGCTTTTAGATGTGTTGATTGCATTTGGAGTGGTGTTTGGGGCTTTTTGGTTGATATGGCCAAAATATAGCAGCGATGATATTATGCCCAATATAAAAAATAGTATTTTGCTTTTAGATAAGCTTGCAGGAATGATTTATGGTGATTTAAGATATCTGGATGCTAAAAGAAGACAATTTTTAAGTATTGAAAATAAGTTTTTTGAACAATATAATTTGTTAAATGTCTCTATCAATGATGCAAGAAAAGAAAATAAGTTCTATTCTCAAGAAGACATTCAAAATGCCCTTAAGGCGATAAAATATCTTGATGCCTTAAATCAAAACATTAATAAATTGTATGATTATCTTTTAAATCTCCCTAAAGAATATCTCAATACCCATCAAGAGCTTTTTGATAATGATATCAAACTTCTTATTACCAGATATGAAATGCTTACAAAACTTATAGATGGAATGCCATATTATTTTAAAGAAGAAAAAGATGGGAGATTTTTGGCAACCGAAGAAAGATTTAGTATGATAATTGACGATATTTTTGTATTACAAAATCAACTTTATCTGGCTATATTATCAAATATCAAGCATTAGAAATGGAGAAATAAATGAATATTAATGAAAA
Organism: Helicobacter sp. 11S03491-1; assembly: GCF_002272835.1. NCBI lineage: Bacteria > Pseudomonadati > Campylobacterota > Epsilonproteobacteria > Campylobacterales > Helicobacteraceae > Helicobacter > Helicobacter sp. 11S03491-1. Next base: position 35,659 of record NZ_MLAO01000004.1, on the reverse strand, counting down.
AGAAAGAAAGAAAGTTGCTTTATTTATAGATTGTGAAAATGTAAGTTATAAATTGATCGGTGATATTATGGAGAGATTGGCTGAAGTAGGAGAAGTATGTGTTAAAAAAGCATATGCGGATTGGAGAAATAATGGGATAAAAAATTGGGAAGAGGCTTTGATTCAATATTCTATTGAGCCTATTCACATTATTACGGGTAATCGAAATGGTGATGGTGGGAAAAGTGGAAAAAATTCTTCAGATATTAAAATCACTATTGATGTTATCAATACTCTTCATTCAGGGGTTATGGAATGTATTGCATTAGCTACGAGTGATAGCGATTTTGCACCCTTAGCTCAAGAAATTAGGAAAAAAGGAATCCCTGCAATTGGATTTGGAGAGAAAAAGGCAAGAGAAGATTTTCGCAAGGCATTTACAAATTTTGAGGAGTTGGGAGTAGGGCAGCCGGGAGATCCGCAACTTTCAAAAGATAAATATCTAATCAGGTTGCTTAAAGAAGCAGTAGAATCAACTTCCGGAGATAACGGAAAATCATTGGTCTCAAGGGTAGGGCTTTGGATTAAGGGTAATTATTTAAAATCTGCCTCTTCTTATGGAAGAGATAGTTGGGGGGATATTTTTAAGGCTTTGCCGGAACATTTTGATATTACTTATAGCGGGGTAAAAAATAGTGTCATGAGCGTAGAATATCGAAGGAGATAATCCCCTTCTTTTAAATTGTAACACTTCTAATGCTTAAGCAAGCCGGGATATTTTTGAGTTCTTCAATGACTTGTTGGGGAATTTGATTATCAATGAGTATAATAGCCAAAGCTTCTTTGTTTGTATTTCTACCAAGTCTAAAATCAGCGATATTGATATCGTGTTTTGCCAATATATTGCCTACACTTCCTATAACTCCAGGGACATCAGTATTTTTAAACAGTATCATTTTTCCTTTTGGCTCAATATCAACAGTAAAGCCATTGATATTGGTTAGTTTGATGATATTTTCATCAAAAACAGTCCCGCTTGCGCTTAAAGATTCTTGGGCAGTTGTGAGAGTAATCGTAACAAGGTTTTTATAAGAATTAGAAACTTCTTTTGTATGGACACGAACATCAACTCCTCTTTCTTTGGCTAAAAATTGCGCATTGACGTAATTAATCCCCTCTTCCAAACTGGATTTGAATGCTCCTACTAAGGCAAAAGTTATCAAAGAATTGCTGTATTTGCTAATTTCGCCTTCAGCGCTAATATGAATAGAGGTGATAGCGCCTTTATTGGATTGAGCGCAGAAAAATCCTAATTTTTGAGTGAGTTCTAAATAACATCGAATATTTTTGGGTATTTCTGTTTCTTTGATGGGAAGATTGAGGGCATTGGGATAGTTTGCCCCTCTGGCAGCTTCTAGCGCTGATTGAGCAGCTTCTTGGGCTATTTTTTCTTGAGATTCAAGCGTATTAGCTCCAATATGGGGAGTTACATAGATATTATCTAAGTCTAGTAATTTGTTATCTATCGCAGGTTCTTTATTGAAAACATCAATCCCTGCCCATCGGATTTTTTTATTTTTAAGGGCATTACAAAGGTCTTCTTCATTATACAATCCCCCTCTTGCGCAATTAATAAGAATAACACCATCTTTCATTTTTGCAATTTGGGTAGCAGTGATGATATTTTTGGTCTCTTCATTTTTAGGTGTATGGATTGTGATAATATCACAATGTAAAATATCCTCAAAATTTTTCGTATAAATAACACCCATATCTGTAGCTTTTGATGGAAGGATATAAGGATCATAAGCAAGCACTTCCATTTCAAATGCTTTGAGTCTGCTGCCTACTCGCGAACCAATATTTCCAAAACCAATAATGCCTATTTTCTTCCCTTTTAACTCTGTGCCATACCAATCTTCACGTTTCCATTTTCGTTGTATTCTGAGTTGAGAATCTGCGCTTGGAAAATTTCTGATGGCATTGAGAATATGGGTTATTGTAAGCTCTACTGCAGCAATGGTATTTGCTGTAGGGACATTCATCACTACAATGCCTTTTCGGGAACAATTTTGTATGTCAATATTATCTACTCCCACTCCTGCCCTTACAATTGCTTTTAATTTGCCAATGGAACTTAAAAATTTCTCATCCACGCTTGTTGAGCTTCTTGTGATAACAACATCAGCATCTTTGAGATTTTTAAGCAATTCATCTTTGGGTAAGTCTGCTAAATTTTGCATGTCAATATCATTTTGATTAGCTAATAAATCAAGACCTTTTTGATGGATATGATCACAAACGATTATTTTATACATTTTAAGTTCTCCTATAAGCTATTGGACTTTATATTGTATCTCATAATATTTAAGATCTTGCATGATTTGTTTTTTTCTGGAATCATTAGGTAGAAAAATCACAATATTTATCGAGTCATTTGATTGGTAGTAAGCAAAGTCTATATTTTCTTCTTTAAGCACTTCATTGAGACAGAAAAATTTGTAATCATCAAGATGATTGACGATCAATCTTGTTAAGTTGGCTTTTTCATTAGGTGATTTGAAATGGACACCTATTTTGATTTCTGTGGCAGGATAGGAATATGATTGAGGTTTTTTCAATAAAGACTCTAGCCAAGAATGATCTTTTTTTATATTTTGTTTTTGGGGGATATGGGTTGTGCGGGCAATTTGATAAGTGTTTTTTGGAAGAGAGCGATAATACAAAAAAAGTATATAAAATAATAAAGCAAAAATAGCTATTAATAAAATCCCCAATAGTAATTTTGCTTTTTTCAAAATCAATTAAATCCTATTTTTAATTAAATCACCTAAAGTCATTTTATCATCATCAGAATTGAAGGCTTTGAGATTATCTTTTTCTTTTTTTCTTTCAAGTCGTTTAACAGAAACTCGCACTTTGTTGTTGTTTTTGTCAATAAGACTTACAACACCTTGAATTTTATCTCCAATTTTAATATCTTCTTTTTTGAGAGGGAATAAATCTTCATTTTTGATGAGGGCATCCATTTTATCTACTTTGATAAACACACCAAAATCTTTAATATCAATAACTTCTCCCTCTACAATATCATCTATATCGTATTTTTCTCCAAATTCATCTGTAGGTGATTGTGTAAAAGATTTTGTATTTAAGGAAATTCTTTCATTTTGCTTGTCAATTTTTATGATTCTTACTTCAATTTCTTGACCTATCTTATAAATATCTTTACATCTTTTGGTTTTGTCCCAAAAAGCATCTTCGTTATGGAGCAGACCATCAACCCCGCCAAAATTTATAAATGCGCCAAAGTCAGTTAGTGTTGCAACTTTTCCATTGATGAGATCTCCGGGTTGATAGTTTTTGACAAAATCATTGAAGGGTTTTGGAAGTAATTTTTTTAGAGAAACACGCAGACGCCTATTTTGCGAATCAATCTCAATAACTTCTACATCAATTTCTTGACCAATTTTGAGGTAATCTCCCGGATGTTTGATATCTTTGTTCCATGAAATTTCAGAAATATGTAAAAAACCTTCTATGTCATTGCCTATATCTACAAATGCACCATAGGGCTCTATATTGCTAACAACTACTTTGATTGCATAACCTGTTTTTAATTCTTTTTGAATTTCTTTCCATGGATCTTCACCAATAGCCTTGATGGATAAGGAAAGTCGTTTTTTTGCTTCATCATAAGCTATTGCCTTGACTTGGACATGATCGCCTTCTTTGTAATATTTAGCAGGATTTATAGGTCCTCTATGACTGATTTCTGTATAATGAACCAATCCTTCGACTCCCCCAATTTCAATAAACATGCCAAATGCGGTAATATTTTTTACTATTCCATTGTGGATTTGATTGGATTGTACAAGTTTTTTTGCCCCTTCAGATTGATTTTTGTCATCAAGTTCAAAAAATCTTTTTCGAGATATGATAATAGAGTCGTCTTCAGGACGAATATTAACGATACAAGCTTTGATTTTTTTATCAATGTTTTTTGCATCATCTTTTAAAGAAGAGTTGAATTTAGGCATAAAATACTCAATTCCTTCTGACTCTACAACATAACCACCTTTATTTTTTTTGATAATTTTTCCTTCAATAACTTTATCTTTATAATCTTGGCCTAATTCTTGAATTTTTTCTTTTATTTTTTGATTTCGGATGGCTTTTTTATGGGAAATGTTGGGTCTTTCTCCTCTACCTTGTGATACATGGATAAGTATTTTATCCCCTTGGTTAAATAAAAAATTGTCTTTAGCATCTTTAATTTCAGAAATATTAAGCCTGCCTTCAATTTTTTCTCCTACATCTATCATTGCATATTCATCATTTATAGAAACAATTACACCTTCTTTGATTGTGCCACTATCATAGGATTTTTCACTCTCTTCCAAAAGTTTTGCAAAGTCTTCGCCTTCTTCGAAGTCTTCCAAATTTTCTAAAACCACTTTCATCTGCTGCCTTTAAAATTTTGATTTTTTTGTATTTTAGCTTCTGTTTCCTTTTAAAGGCATAAATTTAGGATGAGAATTTGAAATTTTTTATAAGGATAAAATTTTTTCTTTTACCTTGTCTATAATCCAATCCGGTGTAGAGGCTCCGGCAGTAATCCCACAGATATTTTTTCCTTCAAACCATTGTGTCTGCAAGTCATTTTCATCTTCGACCAAATAGCTATCAGGGCAATTTTGAAGCGCAATGTTTAAAAGTTGTTTTGTGTTTGAGGAGCTTTTTCCTCCAACAATAACCATTATATCGACTTCTTTGCTAAGTTCTCTGGCTGATTCTTGGTTGTCGAAAGTCGCGTTACAAATAGTATTAAATATTCTTGCTTCATAGCAATGTGTGATTAAGTGAGAAGCAATTTGGAGTAAATTGTCTGCTTGCTTGGTGGTTTGAGATACGAGGGCTACTTTTTTTTTGATTTTTATCTCTTTGAGTTCTTCTAATGAGCTGATTACAAGAGGCTGCGTGATAGAGTAACTCATCACTCCTTTGACTTCAGGATGGGTTTTATCCCCAAAAATAATAATTTGATAACCTTCTTTACTCATGGATTCTACAATTTTTTGAGGCTTAGTTACATAAGGGCAAGTTGCATCTGTAATTTGAATATCTTTGGTTTTGAGATACTCAAGATCGCCTTTGGGTATGCCATGGGTTCTGATAATTACATTTTGTCCATTGGTAATTTCTTGTGTATTTTCTTCAACCTTAACACCAAATTTTAATTCAAGTCTGGAAATCTCTTTGGGGTTGTGGATGAGGGGACCTAATGTGATGCTATCTTTGGTTTTTTCGGCAATTTGAATGGCGCGTTTTACTCCAAAACAAAATCCATAATTTTTAGCTAATTTTATTTTCATTTACTTGTTCTCATCCTTCATGTATTGTGGATTTTTGTAAGTTTTTCGAGAAGTTTTAGAAAATTCGGAAATGAAACATCAATGCATCCGGAATCTTTGATTTTTGCTCCACATATAAGCCCTGCAATTGCAAAACTCATGGCAATACGATGATCCCCAAAACTTTCTATCAAAGCAGGTTTAAGTTCTCCTCCTTGTATGGTATAGCCATCTTCATATTCTTGACATTCAATACCCATTTGGATGAGGTTGTGAATGACTGCTTTGATTCTGTCTGATTCTTTTACGCGAAGTTCTTGTGCATTTTTGACTTCACTTCTTCCTTTTGCCATTGCCATTGCAATACTCAAAGCAGGGAGTTCATCAATAAGCCAAGAGATATTTTTTTCTATCACAATACTTTGAAGTGGTCTTTGTTCTACATAAATATCTCCTATGCTCTCATAATCTTGGTTAGTTGTAGTGTATTCAATGTGTGTCCCCATTTTTTTGAGTATCTCAAAAGCTTCAATTCTTGTTTTGTTAAGAAGGACATTTTTTAATAATATTTTGCTATTTGGGATAATAGCCCCGGCTAAGGCAAAGAAAAAAGCGCTTGAAGGATCTGCCGGAATGCAAAGGTTTAGGGGAGTAAGCGGATGTATAAGAGGAGAAATTTGAATTTTCTCTTCAGCGCTTATAATATTTGCTCCCATGCCCTTGAGCATATTTTCTGTATGATCACGACTTAAGGCAGGTTCTGTATAATCTGAAATTTCATTGGTATTTAATGCAGCCAAAATCATTGCACTTTTGACTTGGGCAGATGAAATGGGACTTTTATAAGAAAAATGTTTGAGTTTTTTCCCTATGATTGTAATGGGAGCTAGGGAATTTTCTTTTCTTGCATAGATTTTTGCTCCAATATCTTCCAGGGGATTGATAACTCGCTGCATGGGACGTGATCTCAGATAAATATCTCCGCTTAAGACAAAATAACCTTTTTGACCTGAAAGCAATCCTGTATATAATCGGATTGCTGTTCCGGAATTGCCACAATCAAGGATATTATCAGGTTCTTGTAATCCTTTTTTTGGAGGGGTGAATTTCATTTGATTGTTGGCTAGAGTTTCTACTTCTAAACCAAGTTGTTTAGCAATGTCCAGGGTGTGAAGAGTATCTTCCCCTAAAAGGTAGTTTTGGATATAAGAAGGTTTGTCGCTTAATAGACTTAAAATAGCACATCGATGTGAAATGGATTTGTCTGCAGCGATATGATCAAGTTGTATTTCAAAGGGTTTAGCCGGAGAGATATGCGTTGTTCTCACAATTATTCCTTGAGTGTGGCATTGAATTGCACTTGTAATATTTCTAATGTTTCTTTAAAGACTTGTATTAAATCTTCTTCTTTGAGTGTTGTTTCCATTGCTTGGATAACAAGGCGAATGCTGAGCGCAATTTGACATTTTAAAGCGGCATCTTTATAAATATCCAGAGGATAAATATTTTTAAGATTTTTAATTTTAGCATTTAGAATGCTTGCACGTATTTCTTCAAAAGAAATTTTTTCATCAATAATTACAGTCATATCTCTTTGACTTGAGGGATACTTTGAAAATTCCTTTGCAAGGATATGTTTTTGAATAAGGGCATCCAGATTTATTTCACAAAAAAAGCCTTCATAAATATCCATTTCTTTTGCAAGAATAGGATTAAGTTTGCTGATAATGCCTACTTGTTGATTATCAATAAAGATCGTCCCACTTTGATAAGGGTGGATTGTTTGGTTCATTTGGTTTTTGTCAAGAGATTTAAGTTCAAAGGCACCAATAATAGAAGAAATACTTCGTGCAAAATCATAAAAATCCCAAATAACACCCTTTGGATAAGGATAAATTTCTGTTTGTTTTAAGCCATTTACCATAAAAGCAATGCTGGAATGTTCTTGTCTATTGGCATCATAAATACTGCCAATTTCAAATATTTTCATGCTTTTGTAACCAAAATTTTTATTTCTTGCAATAGAATCAAGCATTGCAGGAATTAATGAAGTTCTTAGAGTATTGAGTTCAGAGGTAATAGGGTTTTTCAAATCAAGCTCGTCTTTTAAAGTAGGAAACCCCAGATTGATGAGTCTATCTTTTTGATAAAACAAATAATGAATAGTCTCAATAAAACCCATTCCCAAAGCACGATTTGCTATATTTCTTTGGTTTTTATATTGGATATAACCCGGATTTTGTTTGGATGTTTCATAACAACTATGAGGAATAGGGGGGATATTCTCAATCCCATAAATACGCAAAAATTCTTCGGCTGCGTCTTGTTTTGTCTTGATGTCATGACGATAGCTTGGCGGAATAATGGTGAAAAAATTATCATCGCAAGTTGCTTTGATTGTAAAATTAAGACTTTTCAGAATTTTGGCAATTTCTTCTTTTTCAATCTTTTTTCCCACAATATTGGAAATAGCGTTAAAAGTTGTATTGATAATAGTGTCTTCATAATCTTGTTTGACTTCTTGTGTACCTGAGTAGATGAGACATTTTGTGAAATCTGAAAACATTTTACACAAACAATTAATGCCGGTTTCTAGTTGCGGGTTACTGCCTCTTGTAGATCGGTATGTGAGAGCTTTGTTTTCCTTGATTTTGTATTGATGAAGGCGTTTAGATATTGTGATTGGATCAATATAACTTGCTTCAATGATGAATATTTTTGGAGAGATACTAAAATCTTGTTCTATTTGATTGCCCACCCCGATAATAGAAAGTTTCTTATCTAAAAAAACAGCCTCAAAGCCATTTTCATCTTTTTTGATACATAAAGAAACCTCTATATTATTTTTATTCACAGAGATGATTTCGGGATTTTGTATGCCATAGGCATTAAGAATCACCCCAGTCATATAAGTGCTATATTCAATGATGTCTTCAATAGGATTTTTTTGCAAAGTATTATTTAGTCCTAAAGACAACTGAATTTCTAAGGGAGTATTTATTTGTTTAATTTCAATAACTTTATAGAGTAAAGAGGATTGAATTTTTCCTTCGGTAAAAATTTGCAATATTCTGCCCACTCCTAAAGCAACCCCGGAATCTATTTCTTTGTAATCACTAATTGGCAAATCAAAAATGCAACTAATTTCTCTGGCTATTCCTAACACACAAAGGCAATCTCCTCTATTGGGAGTGAGTGAAATCTCAATAACAAAAGTATTAAATATAGGGTAGGATTTTAACTCTTTCCCGGGTTCCAGTTTGCCTATGCTTTCATCTAATATCATGATGCCATCATTGATTTTTGGCAATCCAAGTTCGGTGCTTGAACAAATCATCCCGCAACTATCTACCCCTCTAAGCTTCGTTTGACTAATATGCAAATCTCCATTTTTGCCATGTGGCAAAACAGATCCAATAAGAGCAACAGGAACATATTGATCTTTGGCGACATTTTTTGCTCCACAAACAATTTGAAGCACTTGAGATCCAACATCTACTTGACAGATATTGAGTTTGTCTGCATTGGGGTGAGGGTATTTTTCAATTATTTTACCTACAACAACTTGATTGGGTAAGTGAATTTGAGAACAAGATTCTACTTCTAATCCGATATTATTGAGATTATCACAAAGTTGGTGAATATCAATTTGAGATATGTTGATAAATTTGGATAATAAATGGCTGGTAACTATCATTAAAACTGCTCCAATACTCTTAAATCTGTTTCAAAAAAACTTCTTAAATCATTAACGCCACAAGTAAGCATAGCAAGCCTTTCAATACCCATACCAAAGGCATAGCCACTCACATTTTTGTAACCTACAGCCTCAAATACATATTCATCAACCACGCCACAGCCTAAAACTTCAAGCCAACCTGTATGTGAGCAGATGCGACACCCATTCCCTTGACAAAAAACACAGCTAATATCTACTTCTGCACTTGGTTCTGTGAAGGGAAAAAAACTGGATCGAAATCTGATTTTAACATTTCCAAAAATATATTTTAAAAAATCTTCCAGTGTGTATTTTAGATTGGCAAAACTAGCTTTGTCGCCTTTATCAACAACAAGACCTTCAACTTGATGAAACATAGGGGTATGGGTAAGATCATAATCTCGTCTAAAAGTTGCGCCGGGACAAATCATTTTGATTGGAGGAGTTTGGGTTTCCATTGTGCGAATTTGGACAGGGGAGGTATGTGTGCGTAAAAGCATAGAATCTTTGAAATAAAATGTATCTTGCATATCTCTGGCAGGGTGGAAATCCGGGAGATTGAGTGCAGAAAAATTATGAAAATCATCTTCAACCAAAGGTCCTACACAGAGTTCATAATCAAGATGCATAAAATAATCAATAATTCTATCTTTGGTATAGCTAATAGGGTGACCTATGCTGCGATGTGAAATAGATTGAAACAAGCTTACATCAATTTTTTCTTCCAACAAAGCAGTCTTAAGTTCATTGATCTGAAATTGAGATTTCTTAGCCCAATAAATGGCTTCAAACTTTTGCTTGATTTCATTAAGCTCTTTAGCAAGATTTTTTTTCTCCTCACCTTCAAGGGATTTGAGTTCAGAAAATTTTTGCGTAATGATACCTTTTTTTCCTAATCCTTCTATACGGAATGCCTCTAATTCTTGAGAATTTTGCGCATCTTGCAGTTTTTGTAATAATGTGTTCAAAATACAATCCTAAAGTTTTATTTAACTGATGAAGTATTGAGATTTTAATCAAAATAACTTTATAAAGAGATATAATTTCTAAAAATTTTCAGAAGGAGATAATTTGAATCTATTTGAAAAAATTGTTGCAGGTGAGATACCATGCAAAAAGGTTTTAGAGAATTCCAAATTTTTAGCCTTTCATGATATTGCTCCAAAAGCTCCTATTCATGTTCTTGCTATACCCAAAAAACATATCAAGGATTTTAATGAGATCACCCCGGATCTCATGGCGGAAATGAGTGATTTTATTTTAGAAGCAGTTGAAGAACTTGGCATTAAAGACAAAGGCTATCGTTTGATTACCAATGTTGGTAGTGATGGAGGTCAAGAAGTCCCGCATTTGCATTTTCATATTCTTGGAGGGGCGAAATTAAAATGGAATAGTCTTATCTAGAATGATAAAAAAGGCTATGTATGTTAGATAAAAATAAAATTCTGGATAATCTTTTTGATCCATTGCTTGATCCAAATGAGGATAAACTTGCCCAAGTTAGAGAGGGGGTTATTCTTAAAAAAGATACAAGGTATTTTGATTGGACAGCTTCAGGCTTAGCGCATACCCTTGTAGAAAAACGTATCAAAAAACTTTTGCCTTATTATGCAAATACACATTCGGATGCTTCCAGTCATGCTCAATTAATGGGTGGGGTTTATGAAAGAAGTAAAAAAGCACTCAAAAAAAGTTTGGGTTTGAGTGATGATTTTGTGCTTTTATGCGCAGGTTATGGCGCTACTGGAGCGATTAAAAAATTTCAAGAAATTTTAGGGATATATATCCCTTCAAAGACAAAAAATATCCTTACCAAAAAACTTAAAGATTTAAATTTTCCAAAAGTACTGATAGGTCCTTATGAACATCATTCTAATGAAATTAGCTGGCGTGAGGGACTTTGTGAGGTTACTAGATTGCCTTTGAGTTCAGAGGGATTGTTTGATTTAAAATCTTTGGAAAACTCTTTAAAGTCTCTTAAGAAAACAGATTTTAAAATCAATTCATTTAATCTGGCTTCAAATGTTACGGGAATCTTTTCTCCTTATGAAGAAATCTCAGCTTTATCAAAAAAATATAATGCTTTTTGTGCTTTTGATATGGCAAGCTCTTCGGCCCATACGAATATAGATTCGAATTTATATGATGCTTGTTTTCTTTCTCCCCATAAATTATTAGGTGGGGTGGGTACTAATGGTGTACTTGCTATGAGAAAACAATGGATACCAACAGATATTTCTCCAAGCTTTGCAGGCGGGGGTGTTATCAAATATGCCAATAGAGAATCTCAAGAATATTTTGATGACATAGAAATCCGCGAAGAAGCAGGTACTCCGGGATTATTGCAGATGTATCGTTGTGCTTTGGCTTATATGCTACGGGATGAATATTCTTTAGAAGCTATCAGACGCAGAGAAAATATTTTAACTCAGAGTCTTCTGCATGGGCTTTCTTCAATCCCTGCGCTTAAAATTTATGGAAATCTTAAAGCCCATAGAATTGGTATTGTTTCCTTAAATGTAGGGGGTATTTCTCCTTATGATTTAGCCTATATCCTGAGCAATATTTATCATATAGAAACTCGTGCAGGGTGTAGTTGTGCGGGACCTTACGGACATGATTTGCTTGGAATGGAAGATTCTAGTTTTGAAGCGCTTAAGCTAAAACCCGGATGGTTACGTATTAGCCTGCATTATACGCATTCTCTGGAAGATGTTGAATATCTTTTAGATAGCTTGAAAAAGGCAATCAAAAAATTACGTGGGGTATAAAATCAAAAAATACTAAAAGAAATTTATACTTATAAAATTTCAATATATTGTGGAATTAAATAGCTCTTGGAGTAAAAATAAAAATCTCTCCAAAAAGAGAGATTTTATTAAAATTTTATTGGAAGCCCAATGAGCTTAAAAATATCACAACTATTAGGGCAATAATAGGCAATACAATAGCCACTACCGCAATATCTAAATAACTTTTTTTATGTGTCATGCTTGTAACAGCCAAAAGTGTTAAAACTGCTCCATTATGAGGTAAAACATCTAATCCTCCTGAAGAAATGGAGGCCACTCTGTGAAAAAGTTCCAAACTTAAATGCTGTTGCTCTGCAATTTGATAGTATTTATCTCCTAATGCTTCTAAGGCTATGCCCATCCCTCCACTTGCCGATCCGGTAGCTCCTGCCAGAATATTGATTGCAATTGCTTCTGATATTAATGGACTTCCTTTGATGCCCATTAATAAATGAGTGAGTGTTTCAAAGCCGGGCACTATTTTGATTACACTTCCAAATCCAACAGCCGCACTTGTATTGATAATAGCAATCAAAGAACTGTTAGCCCCATCATTGATAGAACCAATAAAATGTTTAAAATTTTTGAAGCTTAAAATCATAATTAAAATAATACCCAAAAGCAATGAAGGAACAATAGGTATTTTAGCGAGATTAAGTGCTAAAACAACAGCTATTAAGGGCAGGATAGAAAAAACAAAATGAGGTGCTTTTTCCTCTGTTTCATTTGTTAGTTTTGCTTTGATTTGAGGTTCATCAAAAACTTCTCCCCTTGCTCTTAATCGTTTTTCTCTATAAATTAAGTAAAAATGTCCTCCAACTGCCATAATAATAGCAGCGATAATACCCATTACAGGGGCTGCTGTTGGGGTAGTATGAAAATACTTCATAGGAATAAGATTTTGAATTTGTGGGCTTCCGGGAAGGGCTACCATCGTAAAAGTAAAAGCGCCCAATGCAATACAACCCGGAATAAGCCTTCTGGGAATATTTGCTTCTCTAAAAAGAGATAGCGCTAATGGATAGATTGTAAATACAACAACAAAAAGACTTACTCCACCATAAGTGAGGATAGCAGCTGCAAGCCATATGCCCAATATAGCTTGTTTTTTTCCTACAATTTTGCTTATCATCAAGGCTACAGAGTTTGCCATTTTTGTAGATTCCATTAATTTTCCAAAAATCGCTCCAAGCATAAAGACCGGAAACCAACTTTTTGCAAATCCAACAAAACCACTCATATATGGCCCTGTATAACTTGAGAGCAAATCAAGCCCACCGGTTAGGGCAACAACACCTGCAGCAATTGGGGCAACCCAAATAATAGACCATCCCAAATATGCTAATCCCATAATAATAATAAGTCCTAAAAGAATCCCTAACATTTCCCTATCCTTTAAAATAATTTTTTATTGAACTGTATAGCCTCCATCAATAACCATATTTTGACCTGTAATATTTTTGGCATGCTCAGAGCTTAAGAATAAGGCAAGATAAGCAATATCATGAATATCAACAAGCGTTTTTTGAGGAATAAGCGGGAAAAGAACTTCTTCAAGAGCTTTTTGGCCACTTACGCCTCTTGTTTTTCCTAAATCTTCCATTTGACCACGCACAAGCGGGGTATCAACATAACCGGGACAAATTGCATTTACAGTAATCCCATGTAGTGCGCCTTCAAGGGCTGTTACTTTTGTGAGTCCGATAAGTCCATGTTTGGCACTATTGTAAGCAGATTTTCCTGCAAAACCAATAATACCATTAATAGAAGCCATATTGATAATTCTTCCAAATTTTTGTTTTTTCATAATCGGGAATACATATTTTGTGGAAATAAAAGCTGCTGTAAGCATTACTTTGATCATAAATTCAAATTTATCTGTAGGAAAATCTTCAATATTAGCCACATGTTGGAGACCTGCATTGTTAATCAGAATATCTATTCTTCCATAATGGGAATGAGCTTGAGAAATAAGATTTTTAATATCCTCTTCTTTTGTAACATCACATTTAATTCCAATGCAATCTCCTCCTTTATTTTTTTCATTTTGCACTGCTTGATTGAGTCCTTCTTCATTGATATCAGAAAGGACTACTTTAGCCCCTTCTTTGAGATAAGCTTGTGCAATTTGCAATCCAATACCACTTGCTGCTCCGGTAATAATTGTTATTTTATTTTTTACCATTTTAAATCCTTTGTTTAAAGATGTATTTCAAAAGAAGCTAAAGTTTTCGCCTTTAACTCTTCCAGAGTAACTCCGGGTTGAAGCTCAATCAACCTCATTTTGCCTCCAACAAAATCAAAAACTCCAAGATCGGTAATTAAAAGATTAACGACCCCCACACCTGTTAAGGGGAGATCGCATTTAGATTTTACCTTACTTTCTCCATTTTTATTAGCATGATCCATAATAACAATGACTTTTTTGGCTCCATGAACGAGATCCATAGCTCCACCCATCCCTTTGACAAGCTTTTTGGGTATCATCCAATTTGCTAAATCTCCACTTTGAGAGACTTCCATACCCCCTAAAATTGCTAGATCAATATGTCCTCCACGAATCATTGCAAAAGATTGGGCGCTATCAAAGAAACTTGCGCCTTTTTGAAAAGTAACTGTTTCTTTTCCGGCATTGATAAGATCAGGATCCACTTGATTTTGTAACGGATAAGGTCCAATACCTAATAAACCGTTTTCTGATTGAAACATAACGTTTTCCACGCCTTTGGGCAAATTATTTGCCACAAGAGTTGGCATTCCTATCCCAAGATTGATATTCATATTGCTTTTAACTTCTTTTGCAGCACGGTTAATAATAAGTTCTCTACTTGACATTTTTAGGACTCCCTTGTGGTGATTTTTTCAATTCTTTTTTCATAATTTTTCCCTTGATAAATGTATTGCACATAAATTCCGGGTAAATGAATTTCATCGGGTTGAAGTTCTCCAACTTCTACAATTTCTTCAACTTCAGCAATAGTGATTTTTCCGGCAGCTGCACACAAGGGATTGAAATTTCTAGCTGTTTTGTTGAATATGAGATTGCCATAAGTATCTGCTTTTTGTGCTTTGATAATTCCAAAATCACCTGTAATTGCATGCTCAAGTAGATATTTTTTGCCATTAAATTCTCTGGTTTCTTTACCTTGGGCTACAAGTGTGCCTACACCGGCAGGGGTATAAAATGCCGGTATTCCGGCCCCACCTGCTCTTAATTGTTCAGCCAATGTGCCTTGAGGGGTGAGTATGACTTCAATTTCACCATTAAGGAATTGTTGTTCAAAAGTTTTATTTTCACCCACATAAGAAGCAACAATCTTTTTAATTTGTCTGTTTGCTAATAAAATACCTAATCCGCAATCATCAATCCCACAATTATTACTTACAATTGTAAGATTTTTGACATTTTTACGTTTGATTTCTTCAATACATTTCTCAGGTATGCCACATAGCCCAAAACCACCAACTAAAAGTGTATCACCATCTTTTAGTGTTTGTAATGCATCTGTTAGAGAATGAACTACTTTACTCATTGTTTATTCCTTTGGATATAAATTTGTTTCATTTTTACTCCTTAATTTATAAGATAAGTCCAATGATAAAAATTGGACAAGAAATCAGTAGGGCGGTAATGCAATAACCCATAATATCTCTGACACCAAGCCCGGCAATAGCAAGTGCCGGTAATGCCCAAAATGGTTGTGCCATATTCATCCATTGTTCCCCATAAGATATTGCCATCACTGCTTTTCCTAAATCTGCTCCAATTGTTTGGGCAGCAGGCATTACAAAAGGAGCTTGAATAATCCAATGCCCTCCTCCTGAAGGTACAGCGAAATTCACTAAAGCTGAGCTAAAAAAAGTCATGATAGCAAAAGTATGCTTGTTTGATACTTCAATAAAGAATTGTGTAATCATCAGTCCAAGTCCGGAATGTTCTATCATTAGTTGGATTGAAGCATAAAACGGAAATTGAATTAAAATACTTGCACAACTTTTTGTTGCATATGAAATTGCACGCATATAAGCCATAGGCGTTTTGTGAAGAAATAAACCAGCCAAAATCAAAATCATATTTACTGTATTAATTGTAATATTAAAATGAGTAGAATAAAGATAAGAAACAAGATAAATAAAACCTATAATGACAATGATAAAATTTAAGATTTTACTTTCCTCCAGTCTTAAGGCAGGAGGGTCATTAGGGGAGACTTCCTTTTGGAAGTTTGATTCTTCTGTGATGAGAGAGGGATTGATACAATGGGCATCTTTTGGATTTTTGGGGGACATGAGACGGGTTGCAAAAGGCATAATAATAATTAAAGCTGTGATTACAAAAATATTGTAGTGGCTAAAAATAGTATCTTTTAGTGAGATAAGCCCCAAAGTATTTTCAATAGGGTTTCCTGGGGTAGCTGCCATTAATGGAATAGATCCGGAAAGTCCTCCTCCCCATGTGAGGAATCCTATATAAGCACTTGCAATCAAAAGGGGATAATGAGATCCTTTGACATTTTTTGCCACTTCTTTGGCAAACATTGCTCCTACAACCAATCCAAATCCCCAATTGATAGAGCAAGCAATAGAGGCTACAAAAGTTACTAACATCACTCCTTGTGTGGGTGTTTTAGCAATCATAGATATGGATTTCAAAAAACCTTTAATTAAAGGAGCGCTTGCTAATGCGCTACCTGCTACAAGAACAAGAGCCATCTGCATACCAAATGCCAATAAATTCCAAAAACCATCTCCCCACATCTTTATCATATCTAATGGGGTGCTGGGTGTGAAAAAAACTCCCAATCCAAATACTAAAATTGTAAGCAATATGGCAAAAATTAAAGGATCCGGCAAAAATCTATTGACAACCATAGTCATGAAAGATGAGATTCTTGAAATCATTTTAATCCTTATAATTGCACTGTTTTAACAGGCTTTGACAATATTTGCAATACCTTGTCCTCCACCGATACAAAGAGTGGCAAGTCCATAAGTGGATTTACGTTTAAGCATTTCGTGGATAAGAGTTACTAAGATTCTAGCCCCACTTGCGCCTATAGGATGTCCTAATGCAATAGCCCCCCCATTGACATTAAGTTTGTCGGGATTAAATTTTAATTCTCTATCTACGGCAATGCTTTGAGCTCCAAAAGCTTCATTTGCCTCAATGAGATCCATTTGATCAAGACTTAATTTAGCTTTTTGAAGCGCCTTTCTAGTGGCTTCAACAGGTCCAATCCCCATTATACTTGGATCAACTCCACTTACTCCAAAACTTTCTATACTGACTAAAGGTTTCAAATTGAGTTCTTTTGCTTTTTCTTTGCTGCATAAAATAAGTATTGCAGCTCCATCATTAATTCCTGAAGAGTTGCCGGCAGTTACGCTTCCGTCTTTGATAAAGGCAGGCTTAAGTTTTTGTAGAGATTCCAATGTGCTATCTTCTCTGATAAATTCATCACTATCAAAAATTTTCATACCCTTTTTATCAGGAATTTCAATAGGAATAATTTCATCTTTAAATCTTCCTGATTGTCTTGCTTTTGAAGCTTTTTTTTGAGATTGGAGCGCAAATTGATCTTGTTCTTCTCTGCTGATGTGATATTTTGTACATAAATTTTCAGCTGTTTGTCCCATGTGGTAATTATTGATTGCACACCAAAGACCATCAATAATCATCGAATCTATAAGCTCTGAATTTCCCATTTTGTAACCAAATCTTGCTTTTTTGAGGAGATAGGGAGATTGACTCATGTTTTCAACTCCTCCGGCAATTACTAAATCATTATTTCCTAACACAATAGATTCATAAGCAAGACTTACTGCTTTGAGACCGGATCCACAAACTTTATTGATTGTATAAGCAGGGGTAGTTATATTAAGTTGTGATTGAATAGTTACTTGTCTGGCTGTATTTTGACCATTGCCGGCCTGAAGAACTTGTCCTAAAATTACTTCATCTACTTGATCAGGAGATAGTTGAATGTCTTTGAGGGTGCCTTTGAGAACTTGTGAGGCCAGATTGATGGCATTAACATCTTTCAATCCTCCTCCAAAACTTCCGATAGCCGATCTTTTTGCTGCCACTATTACAACTTCTTTCATTATGAAACTCCTTATAGAAAATTTTTACTTTTTAATACACTAGCACCATTTGACTCTGCAAGTCAATAAATGTATAGTTTAAAATTTTATATCTTTTCTTTTTGAAACAATTTTAAAATTTTCATAATTATAATTATTATTAGAATATAAAATATTTTATATTCTAATAAATTTTTATATAAATTTTATATAATTGGGCTTAGTCTTGTTTAAAAAGACTAGACAACCCTTTGATTTTTAGATTCCATATATTTTCTATCATACGTTTAAGGAGATAAGCTTTGAAACCAAAAATACTTTTACCTTTTACAACACCAAGCGCATAACCCTTACCTATGGAGCAAATGCTATCTCCTGCCTGGAATACAAAAGGTTTTTTGTCATGATTATTTTGGGTTGCATGGGTGTTTAAAATTGTTGTATTAAATATTTGACTTAAATAAACCCCTTCTCTTGTAGCTATTTGTGCAGTTGGCGGGTAGAAACGTTTAGTTATTGGATCTTCTAATGCCCCACAATCTCCCAGTACAAATATTTTGTCTCTATTGGGTAATTCTTGTATGGGATGCAAAAAAGCATCAATTTTAATTTTATTGCGCCCACTTTGGAAATAATTTGAATTTGCAATTACCTGATTACCTTTTACACCGGCACTCCAAACAATAGTATTGGCAATAATTTTTTTAGTTTCTTCTCCATTTTGTATCATCACTCCATCTTCAAAACATTCTAAAATCTTAGAATTTTCCCATACTTTTACCCCCAAAGACTCAAGTTTTTGACGTGCATGAGCGCTAATGGTTTGATCAAACATCGGTAAAATATGAGCCATAGCTTCAATGCAAGAAATTTCAATTTTATTTGGATCAATATTTAAAGATTTGGCTTTTTTATGAAGTTCTTGTGCTAGAGAACCGCTAAATTCAATCCCTGTGAAGCCACCTCCACAAACAATAAATTTTAAATCATTAATATCTTGAGTTTTGAGATATGCATGGAGTTTATCATCAATATGGTTTTTGATATTTTGAGCGCTTTTAAAAGAGGTGATATTTAAAGAATATTCTTCTATTCCTTTAATTCCAAATGAGTCAGATTCAAAACCTAGTCCAATGATAAGATAATCATAATTGTAACACCCTTTTTTTGTTAAGACTTCATTCCCTTCTATTTTGACTACTTCATCAATGATAAGGTCTATTTCTTTGGGTAGGATTTCTTGTAGTTTGTATTGGACACTTTGATTTTTAGATCCTGATGCAACTTCATGCAACAAAATTGTATGGTAATGGTAATCATTGTTGTTAATTAATGTAAAATGAGCTTGTCCTAAAGCTTCTGCATGAAGATTTTTTAAAAAGCTTAGACATCCATAACCCGCGCCCAATAATAATATATTTGGTTTTTGCATTTTATTTCCTCGTAATAGTTATTTTTCTTTTGATGCAATAACTTAGATTGCAATATTATACTATTATTTTTAAAATTATCTTATTTTTAGTATTTTTATTGCTAAAATATATAAGTGATATGCGCCATTGCATGGCTTCTGTCTGAAGTGTTGTCTTTTTGAAGGGCAGGGGCATTTCCAATTTCATAGCCTTTGTGTGTTGTATCTCTAAAATATTCTAACTTGATCCCTGCATTTAAGTGAGGGTTAAAGGTATAAGCTAAATAGAGCGCCAAACTTTGCTCATCACTTCTTGGACTATCAGTAAGTCTTCCGAGTATTTTCCACTTAAGATTTTGTATTTTAGAACCAAAATACAAAAATCCGCTGAGGGCATCTTTTCCAATCATATTTGAGAGGGAAGGTCCGCTATCATAAACACTTCCTGTCCATATATTATATGTAATAGGATCTCCATAAATGCCAATCCTCCCATTAGCATTTCCAAAATTTTTATAAAAGATAATTCCAAAGTTATATTGATTTATATCAAAATGTTGTTTGATAAAGATACTTTGAGCATTTTTTCCAAGTAGTTGGCTAAATACGGTTGTATCTCTTGAGTTGGCATTCGTATTTTTATATATGGGGAATAGGGCGATGATTGTAGTTTTGGATCTAAAACCATTTCCTTGAAAATCCGGATTTGTATCATAAGCAATATTAAATCCGGGCGCTTGAAGACTTTTAGGAATATAGTATAAATAAGGAGATATGCTTAGTCCATTTTTAGAGTAGTTAATTCCTCCCGCAAATAAAGGTTTCCCCTCTGTATAGTATCTCCCATAAGACCAAAACCAATCATTATAAGCAGATGCGCGCGCATCTGAAAAAATTCCCCAAATTTTTATACCATTATATTTAGCATAAAATTCTACTCCTTGATTAAAAGCACTAAACCAATCAAGACCTGTGGTTTCATACCTTCCTGCTTTGATTCCAAATATATCTTTATATTCATAATGAATATAAGCATTATGGATCATGTAAAATTTTGGAGATTGTAGGGTTTGCCCACTATGCCCTGCCCAATATCCAATATAGTTTGTTCCCAATGGACCATCACCTTGCCAAATAGTAGAATCATATACAAGAGCATTGAGCATGCCTCCTATTGCAACATCTAATCCTTCTGCCAGATTGAGTTGCGCATTGAGTTCTCCCATTATGGTTGTATAGCTTTCTGTAGGGTAAATGCCTTTATTTGGATTGTATTTTCGAGTATCAAATCCAAATTTTGAAAATGTGCTCGCTTCCCCGCTAATATGAAAATCAAAACTAAAAAGAGATGAAATAAACACAAGCAATAAATAAGCATATTTCAAAGGTTTATTCATAAAGTATCCTAAATTTTAATAAATTAAATTTTCAAAAACTATGTTTAATATAAGTAGAAAGATAACTCCTGTCTTCATGGATATTGTGATTTAAAAATGTATGATAGACTTGATAGTTTTTTCCGGTTGTATCCTCAAAGTAGGTAAGATTAATACCCAAACTAACTTTATTGGGAAGAAGATAATCCATATTTACAGATAAACTTTCTTCATCGCTGCGAGGGCTTATAGTATAGCGATTAACGATATTAATATTGAATTTTTGGTATTTAAGCCCGTAAAATATAATATTATTAAAAGCATTCGCAGCAAAAATTGCATTATTGGCTGTCCCTCTATCATAAACCGTGCTATCATTCAAATCTATTCCCAAGGGATTTCCCCATCCGCCAACAAACTCATTGGAATTACCAAAATTTTTATAAAATTGAAATCCAAAATGGTGTTTGAGATTGTTTTGTGAAATTCTAAAAATTTGTTTAAGCAAGAAACTCTCTCCCCCTTTCCCCACGAATCGACCTTGATAACCATTTAGAGTAGGGATATTTACAGGTCCAAAAACAATTGTATTTCCATTATCATAAACAGAAAGTCGGTGTTGTGCTGCAAGTGTATGATAAATATAGAGCGCTAAAAGATCTGTTTGGGAGTCAATAGGAATACCCCATAGGCTAAAGGTAGCTTTATACCTAAAATTAATAGCAGGCATGACATAAAGTTTGAGTTGGGATTGTATATAGGGATTGATACTTATGTGTTGGGTGTTGATTTTAATTCCTGCCGCGAATGTGGGCATTGGAGAACTATTGAGAAATCTGAAATCTTTAAGCCATTTACCCCCTAGTGAAGCCTTTTTTTCTGTTACGACCCCCCAGACATCTGTATGATGAGTTTTGAAATGAATTTCTGCTCCCTCTTGATTGCCGGTGAGCCAATCAGTATTTTGAAAAAGAAAACGTCCGATTTTGAAACTGAAGAATTCATTATCATATCCAAGATATAAATTAGACAAAAAATAATCTTTTGTATTGGTTGGCGAAGCTTTTTGTTTTCCATCATAACCCACATAATAACCAAAATATTTATAAGCAAGTCCATTTGAGTTTATATATTTACCATTAATATCTTTATCATATTTGGTAGAATCATAGACTAACCCGCCAAAAGCAAACCCAATCCCAACATCCAAATGATTATTAAATTTCATATGAAAATCTGAGTTAGAATATAAAACCGAAAAACTATCTGTGGGGTATTGTCCTTTGGCTTCATTGACAAGAGAGTGGTTGAAGCCAAACTTAGAATAGCTGATAATATCAGAAGAAAAATTATAATTCAAACCAAGCATTGTTTCAGAGAAAACACAAGTCAAAAACAACGCTTGTTTAATATTCATAAAATACCTCTTGTTGCACTTTTTAAAAGACGCAATTATAGCAATATCAATTAAATATTAAAAGCTATAAGAAATATAAGTAGATGCAAAACTTCTATCTTGAGAAATGGTTTTTTCCAACATCTTTACGCTTGTACCATATACTGCGCTGCCATAACCTAAACTATATCCTTTGAAAGTAGTGTTGTTGTAATATTCAAGTGTGATTCCGGCAGCAATATTAAGAGGAAATTTATAATTAAGACTTACAGAAAAAGTTTGCTCATCTGCCCTTGGACTATGAGTAAAACGAGTGAGCATTCCCCAACTCAAACGAGTATAATTGCCTCCGGCAAATAATAATCCTGAAATAGCTTCTCTACGAAACATATTATTCCAAGCCCCACTATCATAGACTGAGTTTTCATAGTTATCAAATCCTGTGGGGTCTCCATAAGGAGTTAAGAATTCATTGGGGTTGCCAAAGTTTTTATAAATAATAAACCCAAAGTTGTAATTGTCAATATCAAAACGTTGTCTGATCATCAAACTTTCTCCTTGTTTTCCAAGAACAAGTTTTTTGGGATCAGGTTCGATGAGTTGATCAAAATTATTATAAATAGTGGTTTTTGTTAAAGCAGGACCTACATAACGCATATATAAAAATATCACTTCAGTTTTTGAACGAAAACCCTCAGATTTAAAATCAGGGTTGCTATCATAACCCAGATGAAAGCCTGGAGCGATAAATCTGGAATCTTGCGCATAAAGATAAGGTTGGATATTGAAATTTTTATAATTAATATCAGCTCCTCCTGCATATACATAAAATCCTCTCCCATTATCAACAGCTATATTTTGGTTGATATATTTAAAATCTTTAAGCCATTTACCTCCATAAGAAGCACGTTTATTGGTTGTTGCAGCCCAAAGTCTTGTGTAAGGAATTGCCCAAGATTGGAGTTGTGCTCCTTGTATGATTCCATTAAACCAATCTCCGGGAATGCTAAATCTTCCGATTTTTGCTTCAATATATTTGTCATATTTATAAGCTATGAATCCATTATAAATGACATAATCTTTAACTGTGCGTGCAGAGGCTTCAGAACGATAATCAGGTCCGGCCCAATAACCAAAATAATTCCATGCTAATCCGGCTGAGACATAAGGATCTCCTGTTGTTGTTTTTTGGAATCTGGTATTATCAAAAACGATTCCCCCAACTGCTCCGGCAAGTCCGGCGCTAAAGCCTGCGCCAAGATCGAGATTGATCCCCAGTGATGCTAGAACAACCGAAAATGAGTCGGTTGGATATTTACCTTCTGTTGTGTTTATTTTGCCATTATTAAACCCAAATTTAGAAGTATTTGAAACTGACCCATTGACATTATAGTCAAAGGCACACAAAGGAAAACTGCAAATTGCACTTATGAGTAGAATTTTTACCAATTTTTTCATAATTACTCTCCTAGAAAAAATGTAAACTAAATAAACTTTTAGTTCAATGCCATTAAATCTAGAAAAAATTAAAAAGCAGCTTAGAATCAAGAATAAGTATTTTTGAGAATAGAAAATGTTTATTTTCGTAATATATTTTTAAATATATTACGAAAAAATATTAAAAGCTGTAGCTAATGTGTGTCATAACATGGCTTCTATCTTGCGATCTGGCTTTGGAGAGTCCAAAGTTTGGATTTGCCACACTTCCGTCTGTATTAAGAAGACCGGCGCCGGGATTGTAACCTGCTTTTGTAGTTTCTTGGAATCCTTCAAGCTTGAGACCTGCTTGGATATGAGGTGTAAATTGATAATCCAGATACAGGGCCAAACTTTGCTCATTGGCTCTTGGAGCAGTAGTTACTCTGCCGACAAGATCCCAACTAAATTTTCCATAATTTCCCCCGCCTTTTAAAAACACTGTAACAGCATTGGCTGCAGTAATATTGTTGATACCGGCAAAACCAATATTATAAATACTTGTTGTCCATTGTTCGATGCCGATGGGATTTCCAAAAGTTCCGATATTTTGATTGGGGTTACCAATATTGATATATACACCCCCGCCTGCATTATAATTATTAATATCAAATTGTTGTTTGATGAGAATAGTTGCTCCACCCGGTCCTTGCAAGCCTCGCCATTTTCCCCCATCTAAATAGGGATCCCAAGTGTTATATCTGGCCGGAGCATACCGACCATATTTATTGTTTTGAGCTTGATAGACATACATTCCAATAAAAGTGGTTTTAGATCTAAAACCACTCCCTTGAAAATTTGGATTTGTATCATAGATAAGCTTAACACCCGGAGCGCTAAAAGTTTGAGGAGAAAACCACACGAAAGGTTCGGCACTGATACCATTATGATTATAGGTTACTCCTAAGGCATGCACACCATAGTATTTTTCGCGATAAAAATTATAAAGCCATTGTCCATCTGCAATGCCTCTTCCCCAAGAAGTAAAAGCATAAAATTTAAAATCTCCCAATTTAAGAGTTGCTTTTGCCCCCTCTGTGTATTGATAAAACCAATCCATATCCGATTTGTAACGCCCAACAATAATATGAAAAATATCTTCATATTGATAGTCTATATAAGCATTATAAATAACATAGTTTTTTGCGTTACGACTTGTAGCATTTGTATAATAATTTGGAAACCAACCGTTCCATTCTCCCATATATTCATAACCTAAACCATATGGAGTAACAAGATTCCCATTGGTGTCTTTAACAAATTTTGTAGAATCATAAACTTGTCCCCCTATTGCTCCACCTAGCCCGGCGCTAAAGCCTGAGCCTAGTTTGGCATCTACTTGAAGGGTTCCTGTAAGATTGACAAAACTCTCTGTGGGGTATTCTCCTTTATTGACATCTACTCTACTATTATTGAAACCAAATTTTGAAAAATTAATAGCGCTCCCGCTTACTTTATAATCGAAACTATAAGCGCCATTTATCATGAGTGTGGATATAAATAGAAATTTTAGATTTTTGTGCAGCATTGGAATCTCCTTGACTTTTGATTGAAGCTGAGATTTTAGTCCAAAATAAGTAAATATCCATAATTTCTTCATGATTTATTGATAATTTAATAATAATTATAATAAAAATATTTTTAACTATAAATCATAAAATAAAATTTAGTATTTAAAATAATTAAATAAATAATAAGAAAGTGAGTATTTTGTAAATGAAGATTTGAGACTAGTTGGTAAAAACTAGCCTTAAGCTTTTAGAAGCTATGTCGGATAAAAGCCATCATATGACTTCTGTCTGAAATATCTTGCGGTTGACCCGGGACTCTTCCGGTATCTCCAACTTTATATCCGGTTTTTGTAATGTCATTAAAATATTCAAGTTTAAGACCTGCAGAAATATTGAAGGGAAAGTTATAAGCAACATTGATCGCAATACTTTGTTCATTGCTACGTTTGCTTGTTGTGAGTCTTCCCAGCACTCCCCACATGAAGTCTCCATGTACTCCACCTCCATATATCCACCCGCTCAAAGCATCTTCGCCTATCATATCGCTAACAGATGCGCCAATATCATAAACGCTTGCTGTCCAAAAATCTATTCCCATGGGGTTTCCATAAGTTCCAACTTCAGCATTGGCATTTCCGAAGTTTTTGTAAATCCCCCCACCTATGTTGTAATTGTCAATATCAAATCTTTGTTTGATAAGAAGTGTTTGTCCTCCGGTACCTGCCGGATTTCCATATCGATTCACATTTCTGACACGTTTATCATGACTGACAAAGAGTGCAATAACCGTGGTTTGAGATCGAAAACCTTCTTTTCCGTCAAATTCAGGATTACTATCATAACCAACTTCAATACTAGGGGCTGTATAGGTTTTGGGTGAGAAATAAATAAATGGAGCTATAGTAACCCCATGATGAGCCCAAGTAGCTTTGAAGGCATGGATACCCAGATTGATAGTTTTTCCCTTAGGGGTTGTGTAGGTTTTGGGAGCGTAAAAATCATAAAGCCATTCATCATAGGCAAATGCCCTTCCATAAGAACTAAACCACCAAAGTTTGAATTCAGAAAATTTCGTATAAACTTCAAATCCTTGAGTAAAACCACTATAAAAATCTGCACCTGATTCATAGCGGCCTCCCTTAATACCAAATATGCCTGCATAATCATAATCCAAATAGGCATTATAAATAACATAATCTCTTGAATTTTTTGACATCCCGATGTTGTAATTGGGTGTTTGCCATGGGGCATTGCCCTCATATTGTGCATAATAGCCAAAGTAATTGAAGATTGGAGAACCAAAAGGGGCACCGGTAGCATGGTCAATAAGGTTTCTTCCGGAATCAAAAGCAAGACCACCTACCAGACCACCAATTCCTGTTTTGAGTGTTTGAGATGTTAATGATTGGGGCAATAAATTCATGTCAATTTGTAAAGCGCCTACCATCGTTACAAAACTTTCTGTGGGATATTTACCTTTTATTGAATTTATAGGCGTATTATTAAAACCGAATTTTGAAAAAGATTCGGCTTTTCCGCTTACTTTGTAGTCAAAAGCATGAAGCGATGCAATGCCAAGCAAAGCTAATGTTATAAAACTGAAGTATGATTTTTTCACAATTACTCTCCCAAAAAATGTAGATTTGATTTAGAGGTAAACTCTTACATCTTGCAATGGATTTTGTAGGTTTAGCAAACTTTAAATCTTAGTTCATTGTAACATAATATTTCTCTTTTTGCTATAAAAGGGGCGGATCAGTTTTTTTATTTTGTGAATTTTTTACACGCATATTATTATATTTTTTGTATTTTTGGTTTTATTGGTTAAGTATAAAATGCTCCATAACAGCCATTCTAACAGCTACTCCATTTGTAACTTGTTCTAAAACTTTACATCTGGGATCTTTTAATACTTCATCTTCAATATCTATATTTCTATTTACAGGACCGGGGTGTAATATAATGATATTTTTATTTTTAATGAGTTCTTTAGTGATACAAAAATTATAAGCATAGTCTTTAAGAGATCCATATGTTTGAGTATCATGCCTTTCTGTCTGTGTTCTTAGGCTCATCAACACATCAATAGAGTCAATTATAGAGGATAGATTAGAAGTGCTATCAAGATCAGTTTGAGGCAAAAAATGCGGTGGGGCAACAAGTGTAATTTGCATTCCATAGCGCCTGAGGAGTTCAATATTGCTATTGGCAACTCTTGAGTTTTTGATATCTCCAACAATGGCAATTCTTTTGCCTTCCAGGGAATCTTTAAAATAATTTTGCATTGTAAAGAGATCAAGCAAAGCCTGCGTAGGGTGGGCATGGGCACCATCTCCACCATTGATAATCGGGCAAGAAACATATTTGGCAAGATGATCTCCTGCTCCGGCATTTTTATGTCGAATAATAATGGCATGAGGTTTCATGGCATTGAGATTTGCTGCTGTATCTGAAATAGACTCACCTTTTGAAGTAGAGCTTTTGCTTACATCAAGTCTCACGACACTTGCCCCTAATCTCTTGAGTGCAATTTCAAAGCTGCTAAGAGTTCTTGTAGAATTTTCAAAAAATATTGTAACAGCCATTTTTCCTTTTAGAGTATGGGAGACTTCATTATGTAGATATTTTTTTGCATGATTTAAAATCTGATTGATTTCTTGAGTATTCAAATCAGTAGTTTGTATCAAGTGTTTCATCACTCACTCCAATCTTTGTGATAATTTGCTATGATTTTATCGCAAGTAAGCATAAAACACTCTTGTATATAAATAATTTTGGATCATTAATGCATGAAATAAGAGTATTTTTTTTAAGTATATTTATCTTTTTAGGGTGTAGTAGTTATTATGCTGATACTTATAAGCCCGATATTATTGTAGAAAAAAAGATTCAAGCAAGCCGTAAGGGCGAGATTATTGTCAATCAAAAACCTGTTGTAGTGGCAGTAGCTACTCATCTTAATGAGGTTGATGACGTTATTTATGGAGGAAGGGAATATTTTTTTGTTGAGATTTTTAGCGAAGAACAAGGGATATTTTTAAATGGTGTTATCAGTTTTAGATTATTTAATAAACCTCCTATTTGGAGTAGAGAAATCAAAAAAGATGAATTTGATGCAATTCTTCATCCCTCCAACAAATGGAGTAAAAGTTTTTTAATTGCCTTTGAGAAGTTAGATCCACTTTCTTCCCGTAGCGCAAAGCTTGTTATGGAAGTTTATAATTTGGGCAAGATCACCTTTGATTTTGCTTATCAAGCTATTCCAATGCAACTTTAAAGAGAGTTTGATTGATGAGATTAGATAGTTATTTGGCACAAAACGCTTATTGTAAAAGCAGAGAAAAAGCAAAAGAGTTAATCAGAACAGGGAAAGTAAGTATAAATGGCAATATTATTACCAAGACTTCTTTTGAGATTTTAGAGTCTTTGGATAATATGATTGAAATAAATTCAAAAAATATGTTTGTAAGTCGTGCAGGACAAAAACTCTTAAACTATCTTTTAGAGACAAAAATTTCTTGCGAAAATAAAAGTATTTTAGATGTTGGATCAAGTACAGGAGGGTTTGCACAAGTGCTTTTGCATAAGGGAGCCTTAGAGGTAACATGCGTAGATGTAGGGTACAATCAAATGGATATTGATTTAAAAAAAGACCCTAGAATTTGCCTGTTTGAACAATGCGATATTCGAGAGTTTGTTTCAGATAAAAAATTTGATTTAATAGTGTGTGATGTGAGTTTTATTTCATTAAGTAAAATTTTGGATTATTTATGTCGTTTGGGTGATAAATTTATTTTGTTATTTAAACCTCAATTTGAAGTTGGCAGAAGGGTAAAACGGAATAAAAAAGGGGTGATCCAAGACAAAGAAGCCATAAAAACAAAAATAAAAGAATTTGCCAATGAACTCCAAAGCAAAAATCTTGCGATTTATGATATGAGAGAATCCACCTTAAAAGGAAAAGAAGGGAATGAAGAATTTTTTTTCTATATCGCAAAATCCTAATATTACTTCTGTTGCTATTGGTAAATTTGATGGGGTACATGTGGCTCATCAAAAGCTTTTTGAATGCTTGGATAAAAAAAGTTGTGTTCTTGTGATTGATAAGAATACTCAAGAATGTCTCACCCCCTTAAAATTTCGTGAAACTTTGATCCCTCATGCTTCTTATTTGCTTCCTCTTAAAGATATATATCATTGGAGTGGCAAAGAATTCGTAGCATTTTTATGCAAAAAACTTCCCCATCTCAAAAAAATAGTAGTTGGTTATGATTTTCGTTTTGGTAAAGATAAAAATTATGGGGCAGATGATTTGAAAAGTCTCTTTAATGGGGATGTGGTGATTGTACCTGAAATTAAGATCCAAAATATTCCTTTGCATTCAAGTATCATCAAAGAACTTGTTAGTTTTGGTGATATAAGACTTGCAAATACCTTATTGGGAAGAAATTATAGGCTTGAGGGCAGAGTAGTTCTTGGGCAAAATCTTGGTTCTACAGAACTCTATCCAACTATCAATATCAAAACACATGCATTTGTATTACCCGGAAATGGGGTTTATGCCGGTTTTACGTATATTGAATCAAAAGTTTTTCCTTCAGTTTGTTTTGTGGGGAATCGTTTGAGTACAGACAGGAGTTTTGCTATTGAGAGTCATATTTTAAATAAAGAAATTATTTTGGATAAAAAAGTTATTTCCATTGAATTTATTCAAAAAATCAGGGATAATAAACATTTTGATTCCCTTTCTAAACTCAAAACTCAAATCAGTCTGGATATTCAAAGTGCTCAAAAAATACTTGAGGATATTCACTGATTTTTTGTAAATATAAAAGCCAAAAATCCTAAAAATGAGAAAAATAAACAAATACCAAAAAAGACACTATACCCTCCATAAGAAATCAAAAATACCCCAATAAGGGGAAAAAATCCCAAAAACACTATCAGCGGACCGGAGAATAGAAAAATCTACCCCACTTGACTTCCCTTGGCATAAGACATACCAAAGGAATGTAGAGATACGAATTTGAAAAACACTGATGAGAAAAATAGCAATCAAACTGTTTGTGCTGCTTTTATAAGAACTTTGATAAATAAAATCCAAAATCATTAATATTTCAATAAAAATGGAGACTCTAAGAATTTTTTGATGATTGAATTTTTTGTTTAAATAAAATCCCAATCCCACCTTGTGCATTTTGTCCCCGGATAGTCCCTTGCGGACCCCTTAATAATTCTACTTGTTTGACATTGAGAAGTTCTTGGGTGATAAAGGCAGGATCTTGGGGAATGCCATCAACATACACAACAAATGAAGGGTTATAAAAATCTGCGCTGCTAATACCTCGAATACTCCCGGAACTATAAGCTGCACTTGAAGTAGTTTTGAGCATAAATCCGGGCAATATTTTAGAAAGATCCCGGTCATCATGAATTTGTAAATCTTACAATTTTTTTCATTGACTATGCTTATGGAACCATCAGTAAGATTAATTTTTGAACTTTTGATATAAATAAACCTTTTTAATAAAATAAAAATAATTATTGTTATATTAATTTAGATTTTTTACTTCTACTCCAAATAGATTTTTTACTCCAAAATGATATAAACATTTGTATTTGGACAGCGTTTAATTTTTTAAAAAATATAAAATTTAATAGAAGACTAAAACTTTACAAGGCAAAATTACACTCATAAAATTCATTTTATATAGAGGAAAAAATGTATCCCCAATCCATACAACCTGCTGATATTGTTATGCTTGAAAAAATGTCTCATACTCTTGGTTTCCTTTGTGCAGATATGGTGCAAGCTGCAAATAGCGGTCATCCCGGAGCTCCCATGGGATTGGCTGATGTTGCTGTTGTGCTAGGCTTATATCTGAAGATAAACCCTGCTAATCCAAAATGGATCAATCGAGATCGATTGGTTTTTAGCGGTGGGCATGCAAGTGCTTTGGTTTATAGTTTGCTTCATTTATGGGGATTTGATGTGAGTCTGGAAGATTTAAAGGCATTTAGAAAACTTGATTCCAAAACGCCCGGACATCCTGAATTTAACCATACTGATGGCGTAGAGATCACAACAGGTCCGCTAGGTCAGGGGTTGGCTAATGCAGTGGGGTTTGCTATGGGAGCAAAATATGGGCAAAATTTGCTAGGAAAACAAACTATCAATCACAAAGTCTATTGTTTGTGTGGAGATGGAGACTTACAAGAAGGCATCGGGTATGAAGCAGCTTCTATTGCAGGGCATCATAAACTAAGTGATTTGATTGTGATTTATGATAGCAATGCCATTACAATTGAAGGAAACACGCAAATAGCCATGAGTGAAGATATTGCCCTGAGATTTGAGTCCCAAAATTGGAGAGTTTTGAAATGCAATGGGCATGATTTTATTTCTATCAATAATGCTTTCTTAGATGCACAAAATTCTACTAAACCTACTTTGATTATTGCTAAGACTATCATTGCCAAGAATGCTCTAGGTCTTGAAGGGAGTCATAAGTCGCATGGAAGTCCTCTGGGAGAAGAAGTTATTAGGGCTTCTAAAAAGGCTTTGGGCTTTGATGAGACACAAAGTTTTGTTATCCCTGAAGATGTTGGATTGCGATTTAGAAATGTAGCCCAAAGAGGGGCATTAGAAGAAAAACTTTGGAATGACAAAATAGCAGGGAGTGAAATAGAAAAATTTATCTTTGATATGCAGCACCCTGATTTTAAACAAATTATTTATCCGGATTTCACCCAATCTCAAAGTGTTGCTACAAGAGTGAGTAACGGGAAGATTCTCAATGCAATCTCAAAGAGTTTGGGGGGATTTTTGGGCGGGAGTGCCGATCTTGGACCTTCTAATAATACATTTTTAGAAGCTTCAGGGGATTTTCCAAATGGGAAGAATATCCATTTTGGAATTCGCGAACATGCAATGGGCGCTATTAGCAATGGCATCGCTAATTATGGTTTGTTCCTGCCTTTTTGTGCCACCTTTTTTGTTTTTAGCGATTATATGTGTGCGAGTGTTCGTGTAGCTTCGATTATGAAAACAAAAGTATTTTATATTTGGACACATGATAGTATCGGTGTGGGTGAAGATGGGGCGACACACCAACCTATTGAGCAACTTAGCCATTTTAGGGCTATGCCTAATTTGTATGTCTTTCGCCCTGCAGATGCCTATGAAAATATCGCTTGTTGGCAGGTCGCCCTAGACTTGAATGCCCCTTGCGCATTTGTGCTTTCAAGACAAAATCTCCCTGTTTTATCCCCCATAAGCGCTGAAAAAGTTTCAAAAGGGGGATATATTTTGAAAGACTCTCCAATGCCACGCATAACACTTTTAGCAAGCGGGAGTGAAGTATCTTTGGCATTGATGAGCGCAAAAATTTTAGAAAATCAAGGGGTTGGTGTTAGGGTTGTGAGCGTGCCTTGCTATGATTTGCTTATAGATCAGGATAGAGATTATATTCATTCTTTGTTTGCAGAGACAAAAGTCCTTGCTATTGAGGCTTCAAGAGGGATTGAATGGTATAGATTTGCTCATGAGGTCATAGGCATGGATAGTTTTGGAAGTTCAGGCAAGGGAGAGGAGCTGTTTGAAAAATATGGATTTTATCCTCAAAATGTAGTTGCCAAAGCCCGGTCTCTTTTGAAGTAAAGCAATGATAGAGTCTATCAAAGAATATTTGGAGGATATCAGGGATATTTCACCCCAATCCGGCGAATACGAAAAACGAAGGGCTTTAGAGAATCTACTTAGGGCTTTTGCTCCTAATGGCGTTGAGGTTAAACATGAACCAAATCGTGATAAAAGCGAGGAAAAAGCAGGTGCACCTGATTTTTGGATTTTACAAAATTCATTGAGTTTAGGGTATGTGGAGAATAAACGAGTAGGCGCTGATTTAGATCGCGTAGCAACCGGTAAGCAAATAGCTAAATACTTCATATTGAGTAAAAACATTTTATTGACAGATTATTTGCGATTTTGTTTGATACGCCCCGATGAAAGAGGTAATGCATCTATTGTTAGGGAAGCTGGACTCTGTGATTTGAAACAACTTGCTTTGATAGGTAAAAATCTTGAAAAATCTTTGATAGTGCCAACCTTGGAAGAAAATGCAAAAAATGTGCAAGAATTATTTAAATTATTTTTTTCTTATCCTCTGAAACCCATTGTGAGAGCTATAGAATTTGCAAATCATTTGACTGTTAGAACGCGAATCGTTAGAGATAAACTAAAAGAAAAAGAAAAAAATAATAATATATCAAATATTTATAATGCTTTTAAAGAATCTCTTTATAAGGAATTAGAATTTGAAGAATTTTGTGATAGCTTTGCCCAAACCCTTACTTTTAGTCTTTTTTTAGCAAAACTCAATAATAAAGATTCACAAAATATGGATTTGTATAATGTAAAGAAATTTATACCTTATTCTTTTCCTCTGATTCGTTCTATGAGTGGATTTTTAGATAATCTTGATGATTTGGCAGATATTCGTTGGGCGCTTGGTGAAATTATTGGTATTGTCAATCATATTGACATAGTTTCTATTATCAAAGAGTTGAATAAAATTAGTCAAAAAGATATTTTTGGGAATTTCTTGCATAAAGATCCTTATTTGCATTTTTATGAAACTTTTTTAAAACAATATGATCCTGATCTTAGAAAATTAAAAGGCGTTTATTATACTCCTGCTGCGGTAGTTGATTTTATTATCAATGCTATTGATGATGTTTTGAAAAATGATTTTAACAAACTTGATGGGTTGAGCGATGCGTTGAAAAAAGATTCTGCTATTACGCTTTTGGATTTTGCCACAGGAACGGGCACATTTTTGCTTGAAGCATTTAGAAAAGCGCTCAACGACATAGATAAAAACTCTACCGATCTTAATAATATCTCCAGATTGATTGATAGATTTATGGGTTTTGAATTTTTAGTAGCTCCTTATACTGTAGCTCATCTTAAGCTTTCTCAAACACTCAAAGAAGAATTTGGATATGAAGTGGGAAAAAATAAAATTATTGACAAAGAAGAGAAAGAAGATTACGAAAGACTTAAAATATTCCTTACCAATACTCTTGTAAATTTTGATAAAGCTGAATTGGAAAAGCTTCAATATAAAGAATATGAATTAGCCAAAGAATCATCTTTAGCCCAGTCTAATAAAAATGAAGATATTTTGATTA
This sequence comes from Helicobacter sp. 11S03491-1, assembly GCF_002272835.1. Taxonomy (NCBI): domain Bacteria; kingdom Pseudomonadati; phylum Campylobacterota; class Epsilonproteobacteria; order Campylobacterales; family Helicobacteraceae; genus Helicobacter; species Helicobacter sp. 11S03491-1. Next base: position 1,370 of record NZ_MLAO01000004.1, on the reverse strand, counting down.
TTACAGGCAATCCTCCTTATAACGGATCAAGTAAGAATACATACGAAGGAATTTCTGTTTATTATGATTTTGGAAAAGATAAAAATGGCAAACCTATTAAAGAAAAAAATTCAAAACCACTTCAAGATGATTATGTAAAATTTATTCGCTTTGCTGAGAGCAAAATTGAAAACCAAGAAAATGGGATAATTGGCATCATTACCAATCATAGCTTTTTAGATAATCCCACTTTTAGAGCAATGAGAAAACATCTTTTAAGCAGTTTTAACAAAATGTATTTATTAGATCTTCATGGCAACACTAAGAAAAAAGAAAAATCTCCCGATGGCAGCAAAGATCAAAATGTATTTGATATCCAACAAGGGGTGTCTATCAGTATTTTTGTCAAAACTCACAAAAAAGAAACCGATGGTTTAAAATGTGAGGTTTATCATTATGATTTATTTGGAGATCGCAAAAGCAAATATGATTTTCTTCTGACTAATCATTTGAGATCGATACATTGGCAAAGCCTTGTTCCCCAAGATCCTTTTTATCTTTTTATCCCTCAGAATAATCAATTGAGAGAAGAATACAATAAAGGTTGGAGTGTTAAGGATATTTTTAGACTTTCAAGCGTTGGGATTGTAACAAGTAAGGATTCCGTTTTTATTGGTTTGAATAGCCGGACTCTAGAAGCCCAAGTAAGAGGATCTTATAAAGAATTTGATTCTGATTTAGTTAAAGATATTGCCTATAGACCGTTTGATATAAGAAAAATTTATTATGATTTTTCTAAAATTGGCAGACCCAGAAAAGAGGTTATGGAGCATTTTTTACAAGATAAAAATAAAGCTTTTTCAAATTTAAATAATAACAAAAAACATCTGTTTGAAGATGATGTTTGTTTTGAATCCGATCCTTTTGATGGTAAGGAGAGGATAGAGAATTTTACCTCTGATTTTCGCGCTTTTATAGATGAAAAATATGGAGAGAATTTTACCCCTGAAGTGATATTGGGTTATATTTATGCGATATTGTTTCACAAGGATTACAGAGAGAAGTATTTGGATTTTCTTAAAATGGATTTTCCAAAGATCCCCTTTAGCGATAGTAAAGAAAAATTCCTAAAACTCAGTAATTTTGGACAAAAACTCATCGCGCTCCATCTCGGGGGGGGGGGGGGGGGGGGAAAAAAATTGTTCCCCAATGGGCCCAAAAATCAAAAATTCAAGGGGGGGGGCCAATGTGGGGGTGAAAAAAAAATTGTGGGCTTTTTTGTTTTGGGGGGGGGGGTAAATAAGGGGCGGGGGAATTTTTCCCCCTTTACCCTTAAAAAAACCTCCAAGCCGTTAACACTAGCAAAAAAAATTTTGAATAAAAATATAGTC